>CANQOU010000023.1 GCA_947625565.1 uncultured Clostridia bacterium | reverse complement strand
TTTTGAAAAATCCTGAGTTACTTGACTCATTGCTGAAAAATAAATATCCGCGAAAGATAGTCCTCTCAATTTACCACTCTCAAAATTATAATTCAATAATTTTTCCATAGTGTTTTCTTGATTAGCCAAAGCAATTATACTATCTTTAATATCTTCTAGTGGCATAATTCCTAGTTCTTTTCTAGAGTCAGACATTTTTTCTCCGTAATCAGAAACACTAACTATTGCAGTTAAATTATTTGTATATTTTTTTAATCCGGTTAATACTGTATTTAGTCCTGTTCCTCCACCTATTACAACAATATTAGGGCCTTGGTCATATACAGTTTTGTTAAAAATCAAAGACTTAACATTTACATTTTTTCTGTTTTCCATCCTTTCATCAGTAGATTCCACTAGCACTTCTAAAGTTCTTTTATTTAGTCCTACTAATCCTATTACAATTGCTAAAAATCCGATAACAAAAGCAATAATAATTTTCCCTAACCCACCAAATGTAAGTGACATATCATTAGATACTAATATTTTTGAAATTCCATAACATGCTAATATAATCCCTACTACAATTAAAAACATCCATCTTTTCATTTTTGAACTTGATTGAAACCACTTAAAAAATCCTTTCATATTTGCTCTTTCCTTTCTAAAGTAACTACTCCCCTATTATTTCTATTTCCAATTGGATTTTTTCTCCACTTTTTTCATAAACCTTTTCTTGTACAAATTTAATTAAGTCTTGTATATCACTTGATGTAGCATTTCCACTATTTATGATAAAGCCTGCATGTTTTTCTGAAACTTGTGCTCCTCCAATTTTATATCCTTTTAATCCAGCTTCATCTATGAGTTTTGCTGTAACATACGTATCTCCTCTTTTAAAGGTACTACCAGCACTTGGATATCCTATAGGTTGTTTTTCTCTACGCGAATTCATATACTCATTCATTTTTTCTTTTATTTCATCTGTTTTTGCTGTATTTAAAATAAACTCTGCTTCTAAAATAATAGCTTTATTTGTAAAGAAAATACTTTTTCTATAGCTTAAGTTTAAATTCTCCACTAGCCAAGTTTCTATTTTGCCATCTTCCTTCATAACTTTAACACATTTTAAAATATCTTTTATTTCTTTTCCATAAGCACCTGCATTCATTTTAACAGCTCCACCTATTGTGCCTGGAATTCCTGCTAATTCTTCAAATCCTGTGATTCCTTGCTTGCATAAGCTATATGCTACCTCTGAAATTTTATTTCCTGCTCCTAATACTATATTTTTTTGTCCATTTTCTAAGTCTCTAATTTCTTGTTTTTTTATATCTATTTGAATAACAATTCCTCTAATTCCTTTATCTGTTACTAAAACATTGCTTCCATTTCCTAATATAACTATTGGTATTTGATGCTTAACTACAAATTGCTTTATTTCTAGTAATTCTTCCTCATTTTGTATTTTTATATAAACTTCTGCTGGTCCACCAACTTTAAAACTAATATGATTTTTCATTGGTTCTTCATATTTTATTCTATCTTGTGGTATATGCAAATTTGCATTTTCTATCAATTTTTGAATCTGCACTATTCTGCATCCCCTTCCGAATAATCAAATTATTTTTAGTTTCAGTTATTCCTACTATATCATTTTTTTAGAATAAATACAAGTAAAAAATTTAATTTTTAACTTTCCCCTATATTTTTTATCTTTTTATACTTATAAATTCTTGTTTTTTAGTGATATAATAGCACTTTTTCGTATAAAACTCTTTATTTTTACATAAAAATGTAGTATAATAGAAGTGTAGTAAGTTTTAGGAGGTTTTGAAATATGTGGCAATATTGGTTAATCGCTGCAGGTGTATTTTTTATAGGAGAAATATTAACAGTTGGTTTTTTAGTATTCTGGCTAGGTGTAGCAAGTCTTATTGCAATGGTTGTAAGTTTCTTTACATCTAATCTAATTATACAAATGACTGTATTTATTATATCTTCTGTTATACTTATTTTATCTACAAAACCTTTCGTCAAAAAATTTATGGAAAAAGAAATTTTAATTACTAATGCATTTTCTTTAATTGGAAAGAAAGCACTTGTAATTCAAGAAATTGATAATATAAAAGGTACAGGTCAAGTCAAAGTTGGAGGAGAAACTTGGTCTGCTATATGTGAAGATGATACTATTATTCCAGTTGATGCAGAAGTAAAAATCTTAAAAATTGAAGGTGTAAAAGCTATTGTGCAACCAATAAAAGAAGTTGCAAAACAAAATTAGTCATTTATATTTTTTATATATAAATATAAGGAGGTTGAAATTATGGGATTTTTATTAGTTCTACTTGTTATTATTTTAATAATTGCATTTAGCTCTATCAAAATCGTAAAACAAGCTGAGGTATACATTATTGAAAGGTTAGGTAAATTTTATAAAGTGGCTGATGCCGGTCTTACTATAATAATTCCTTTCTTTGACCATGTTAGAAGTGTTGTTAGTTTAAAACAACAAACTATGGATGTACCACCTCAAGGTGTTATTACAAAAGATAATGTTACAATAACAATTGATACAGTTGTATTCTATCAAATAACAGATCCAGCAAAAGCAGTATATGAAATTCAAAATTTAAAGAAAGGTATTGAATACTTAGCTATCACAACAATTCGTGATATAATTGGTAAAATGGATTTAGACGAAACATTCAGCTCTCGTGATGGTATTAATACACAATTAAGAGTTGTTCTTGATGAAGCTACTGACAAATGGGGATGTAAAGTAGATAGAGTGGAAATAAAAGATATTACTCCACCTGCTGATATCCGTGATGCAATGGAAAAAGAAATGAATGCTGAAAGAAATAAGAGAGCATTGATTCTTGAATCTGAGGCCCAAAGACAATCTGCTATTACTATTGCAGAAGGTAGAAAACAAGCTGCTATCTTAGATGCAGAAGCTGATAGAGAAGCTAAAATTAGAAGAGCTGCCGGTGAAGCTCAAGCTATTAAAGAAGTTGCTGAAGCAAAAGCTAAAGAGATTGAAATGGTTTATAATGCAATGAAAGATGCTAATCCAAATGATAAACTTGTTCAATTAAAATCTTTAGAAGCTTTACAAGAAGTTGCAAAAGGAGATGCAAATAAAGTATTTATTCCTTTTGAAGCAACAAAAGCACTTGCTAGTTTAGGTGCTGTAAAAGAAGTTTTAACTGATAAAAAAGATTCTAAAAAAGATTAAACATATAAAATATAAAAAAAATCCAGTAAATCACTGGATTTTTTTACATTTTATCTGGCATTTCAATTCCTAGTAAATTTGCCCCTGTTTTTAATACTTTTCCTACTGCATATGTTAAATATATTCTACTATTTTTCATTTCAGTATCTTCTACCATAATTTTGTTTTCATTATAGAAAGCACTATAAGCTTTTGATAAGTCTATTAAATAGCGTGATAAAATTGAAGGCTCATTTTTTTCTGTTACTTGCTCTAAAATGTCTGTAAAATTATATAACAATTTTACAATATTTTGTGAATAAATATCTTGTAATAGTTCTGCTCTTACATCTTCTATTTCTACATTTCCTGTTTTTTCTAATAAACTCTGTGTACGTACATAAGTGTATTGAATATATGGGCCTGTTTCTCCTTGAAAATTCAATATTTGATTCCAATCAAATATCTCGTCTTTAACACGGCTATTAGCTAAATCATTAAATATAACTGCACCAATTCCAACTTTTTTGCTTATTTCATCTTTGTTCGGCAAGCTTGGATTTTTCTGTTCTATTATTTCTTTAGCTCTTGATATAGCTTCCTCTAGTAAATCCTCTAATTTTACAATATTTCCTTCTCTTGTAGACATTTTTCCCGTTGGTAATAATACCATCCCAAATGGTACATGCTCTAATCCTTTTGTATATTTTTCGTCTAGTCCTAATAACTTTGCTACTTCAAAAACTTGTTTGAAGTGCAATACTTGCTCATATGAAGTAACATACAAAGCTTTGTCAAAATCATAGTTTCTAGCTCTATATAATATAGCTGCTAAATCTCTTGTAGCATATGTTGTTGAACCATTCGTTTTTTCAATTATACAAGGAGTATTTATGCCTTTATCTTCTAAATCTACAATTCTTGCTCCTTGTGATTCAATCAATTTTCCTGTTTTTTCAAGTATGCTAATAACTTCTGGCATTTTATCAGAATAAAACGCTTCTCCATTCCAAGAATCAAACTTACTTCCCAACAAATCATACACTTTTTGAAATTCTTTTAGGCTTAATTCTCTAAACTTTGTCCACAAAGAAACGCAATATTCGTCTCCATCTTCTAATTTTTTGAAATTATCACGGCAAGCTTGTAGAACATTTTCATCTTCCTTGCATAATTGATTTATTCTAATATATATTTTTGTTAATTCTTCAATAGGAGATTTATCAATATCATATTCATCTCCCCACAATCTATATCCTTCAATCAATTTTCCAAACTGTGTTCCATAATCTCCCAAATGGTTAATTCCAGTAACATTATATCCCAGATATTTATATATGTTATATAATGCCGCTCCTATTACTGTTGAACGCAAGTGTCCAATATGAAATGGTTTTGCTATATTAGGTGCTGAATAATCTATTACAATATTTTTTCCTTTTCCTATTTCATTTGCACCATATTTAGGTTGTTTTGCAATTTCATTTAATACCTCTCCAGTTAGTTTAATTGTTGAAATATAGAAATTTAAGTATCCTCCTACTATTTCTATTTTTTCAATAAGTTCCTTATTTATTTGAATTTTTTCTTTTAGTTCCTCAGCTATAGCTGGAGGTGCTTTTTTCAATTCTTTAGCAAGTCTAAAGCAAGGAAATGCATAATCTCCATTTTTTACATCTTTTGGTATTTCAATATATTCTTTTAATTCTTTTGCATCTATTTCTACTACTTTTGAAATTATATTTGCTATTTCTTGCTTAAAATCTACCACTTTTATCCATCCTTTCGGCTATTTATATAGTTCCATGAATCTTTACACATATCTTCTAATGTTTTTGTTGCTTCCCAACCCAATTCTTCTTTTGCCTTTTTAGGGTCAGCATAACATGTTGCAATATCTCCAGACCTTCTTGGTGCTATTTTATATGGTACTGGTTTTCCTGTTGCTTCTTCAAAAGCCTTTACCATATCTAAAACACTATATCCTGTTCCTGTCCCTAAGTTATATATATATAATCCTTTTTGTTCTCTTTCTAGCTTTTCTAATGCTAATACATGTCCCTTTGCTAAATCCACTACATGAATATAATCTCTTACACCTGTCCCATCAGGAGTATTATAGTCATTTCCAAAAACAGATAATTGTTCTAATTTACCTGCTGCTACTCTTACAATATATGGCATTAAATTATTTGGAATTCCCTGAGGTTCTTCTCCAATTCTTCCACTTTCATGTGCTCCTACTGGATTAAAATATCTTAAAATGCATATATCCCAATTCTTATCAGATGCATATGTGTCTTTTAAAATTTGCTCAATAAATAATTTTGTAGTACCATATGGATTTGTAGTTCCTCCTGTTTTGCAGTCTTCTGTAATAGGAATAGTTTCTGGTTCTCCATATACAGTAGCAGATGAGCTAAATATGACTTTATTTACTCCATATTTTTTCATTGTTTCTAATAAGCTAACTGCTCCACCAATATTATTATCATAATATTCTAATGGTTTTTCAACAGATTCTCCTACCGCTTTAAATCCTGCAAAATTGATAACTGCATCAATCTTGTTTTCTTGGAATACTTTTTCTAATTTTTCTTTATCTCTGTAATCCATTTCATATGCCTTAAAGTCTTTTCCTGTAATTTTTTTGATTTCTTCTAAGACTTCTGGCCTACTATTTGAATAATTATCTATAATTATAATTTCTTTCCCTGAATTTAATAGTTCTACAGCTGTGTGACTGCCTATATATCCTGCACCACCTGGTAATAATACTGCCATATTTTTCCCTCCTATATTTTAAAAATTTCTGCTCCTTCTTTAGTGTCTTTTACTTCATATCCTAATTTTTGAATTTTATCCCTTAAAATATCTGACTTTTCCCAATCCTTTTCATTTCTTGCTTTTTGTCTTTCTTCTACTAAGTCTAATATTTCTTGTGGTATTTTTTGACTTTTCTCTTTTTTATCAATTTTTATTCCTAAGACTGTATCAAATTTAGCTAAAATTTTTGCAACATCTTTTGACCTCTTAGCAAATTTAGCAACCTCCCAAACAAAGCTCAAAGCTAATGGCATATTCATATCATCATTTATTGCTTTATGAAAGTTATTTTCTAGTTCTGATAGTTTCTGTTTATCTTTATCACTTAATATATCTTTTCCATTTAAATGAGTTTGATAACTATTACGTAATCTTTCTAATGATTTTGAAGTTGCTTCAATTCCTTCCCATGTGAAATTCAATTTATTCTTATAATGACAAGAATAACAAAATAGCTTATATACTAATGGGTCATATCCTTTTTCTTCAATGTCTTTTAATAAATATACATTTCCTAAACTTTTTGACATTTTTCCACCATTTATTAACAAATATTCCCCATGTACCCAATAATTTGCTGGGATTTTTCCACATTTTCCTTTACTTTGTGCTATTTCATTTTCATGATGTGTTGGTATTAAATCTATTCCTCCTGTATGAATATCAAATTGTTCTCCTAAGTATTTTTGTCCCATTGCAGAACATTCTATATGCCATCCTGGGTAGCTTGGTCCCCAAGGGCTATCCCATTTCATCAAATGATTTTCAGGTGCTTTTATCCATAAAGCAAAATCATAAGGGCTTCTTTTTTCTTTATCTATCTCTACTCTTGCACCTGCTTTTTGTTCTTCCAAATTATGGTTTGATAATATTGGATATTTATCAAGTTTAGAAATATCAAAATAGATTGCTGTTGAAGTTTCATAAGCATAGCCTTTTTCCATAAGCTCTTTTACATATTCAAGCATGTCTTGAATATGGTCTGTTGCTTTACAAATAATCTCAGGCATTTGGATATTTAAGTCCTCTAAATCTTGGAAATATAGTTCTGTATAGTGTTTCGCAATCTCTAATGGTGATTTGTGTTCTTCCCTTGCAGATTTTATCATTTTGTCTTCCCCTTCATCACCATCTGATACAAGATGTCCAACATCTGTTATATTCATTACTTGTTTTATCTTATATCCATTATATTCTAATATTCTTCTTAACACGTCTTGAAATATATTCGTTCTCATATTTCCAATTGTTGCATCTTTATATACAGTTGGTCCACAAGAATATATTTTTATTTCCTCTTCACTAATTGGTTTAAAAAGTTCTTTTTGCTTTGACAAAGTGTTGCTAAGATATATTTCCATATTTACCTCCTTTTTATGTCTAAATTAGCGGATTGTTGCTAATCCGCTAATTTTATTTCATTATTTTTGTGCTTAATTTTCATTTTTTGCAGGATCAGTACTTGGTTTAGTTTCTGCAGTGTTTCCTGCTGAATTATTAGCTTGAGTATTTTTTTCAGTTGTGTTCGTTGTATTTCCTCCAGTTGTTTCATTTTTAGGTTTAACAGTATTTGCTGTATTTGTTTTATTTTCACTTGCTGTATTAGTTACATTAGTTGCATTGCTTGTATTAGTTGTTGGTTTTGTATGAACTGGGCAAGTTTCTGATACTCTACCACCTGCTGATTTTTGACTTGGAGTCCATAAGTTTAGACTTTCTTTTGGAAGTGTTCCACCATAGCTATTATTTTTTGTTGATGGGCAATATTCTGTTGCCACTTTTCCAGTTTCGCTACATAGTTTTTGAACTCCATGTCCTTCACATTTTTCTGGTAAATTATCTTGTGTAAACATTTCTGAATAAGTATCTGTACAACTATTTGTTGCTAAACATCCTGTCTTTCTACAAACTGTTGCTTGTGTAATTCCTGACGGTGTATTAAAGTTCGCACTTTTTAAATTCTTATGAATATCTCTCATTACATTTGACCAAATTGTTCCAGCTGGGTTTGCAGAAGCATTCCAAACGATTTCTTCTGGGTCATCATATCCAAACCATACAGCAGCTGAGTAGTATGGTGTCATTCCACATAACCATCTATCTTTTGAGCCATCTGTTGTTCCTGTTTTTGCACAAACTTCTTTTCCTGAAATTGTGCAATATGTTGCCGTTCCTCCAGGCTTTGTTGGTTCTTCTGTAATAGATCTTGTTATATATGCAACTTGTTCTGTAAAGACTCTTTGTTGTTTTTGATTTGGTGTTAGTACTACATTTCCATTTGCATCCATTACCTTTGTATAAAATGTTGGTTCGATATACATTCCATCATTTGCAATAGTTCCATAAGCTGCTGCCATTTCTAATGGACTAATACCGTGTGTTATTCCACCTATTGCTAATGATAAATGATTGTCTTTTTCTTTATCTAAAGTTGATATTCCCATTTTTTCCAAATAATCCATAGATTTCTTTGCAGTTAATTCTCTCATGATTTTTACTGCTGGAACATTATGAGATAATGCTATAAATTTCCTTATATTCATATTACCTAGGAAACTACCTTCATTTTTAGGCGAATATCCTCCACCAAAATCTGTTTTTACATCATTATATACTGTTGCAGCTGTTATAACCCTTTCTTGTAATGCTGGTGCAACCACAGCAATTGGTTTAATAGAAGAGCCTGGCTGTCTTACCATTTGTGTTGCTCTATTCCATCCTGATGCAGTAGCATTTCCTAGATTCCCTCCAACTGCTACCACTTGGCCTGTTTTATAGTCTAAAATTGCCATACCTGCTTGTGCATGCTCGTTTTTATAACTTCCATCTTTATTTTTTTCACGACCTTTTATCTGATAATTTGTTTTTGCAAATTCTTGTTCAACTCTTGCCTGTATTTCAGGATTTAAAGTTGTATAAATTGTTAAGCCACTACTATATACATATTTTTCTGCAAACTCTCTAGTTACATTTTTTTCTTCCATAACTTGGTTGATAATCTGTTTTAGTGCTGCATCTGTATGGTATGAATAATTTGCTGAGCCTTCTACATCTCCTTTTTTGAATTCAATTCCAGCTTCTGCTTTTGCAACTGCTGTATTATAGTCCTCTTCATTTGTTATAAGACCTTGGTCCTTCATTTCGTTTAATACTGTCAAAACTTTATTTTTTATCTTTTCATTTAATTTAGCTTGTTCTTCTTCTGTTTCTTTTTTATCAAATGGATTATAGCTATTTGGCGAACTGTTTATTCCAGCTAAAAATGCACATTCTGCTAGATCTAGGTCTTTTGCATTTTTACTGAAATAATATTGTGAACCTAACTCAACTCCATGAATATCTTGTCCTCCAATAAATAATATATTTAAGTATAACTCTAAAATTTGTTGTTTTGAAATCATTCTTTCTACTTGATAAGCTTTAGCCCATTCTTTTACTTTTCTTAAAATACCTGCCATTCCAGATGATTCTTTTTCATTTGTAATATTTTTTACTAGTTGTTGAGTGATAGTACTTCCTCCGTAAGATGAACCACCTTTAAGAACTGTATTTATAATCGCTCCACTTGTTCTTTTCCAGTCAACTCCATCATGGTCATAAAATCTTTTATCTTCTATTGCAACATAAGCTTTTGGTAGGTATTCAGACATTTCGTCTAATGTAATAATTTTTCTACTTTGGTCTTTGCTTAAATCTGTAATTAGTTGTCCATTTATATCAAGTACAACAGAATTTGCTGTTTTTATTTCCAATTCTTCTTTTGTAATTTCAAAGTCATCACCAAAAACACCGAAAAACATTGCTGCAATGACTCCTGCGCCTATTACACATAATAGTAATAATAGGATAATAAATATTTTTATAAATAGCATTAGTTTTGGATGTCTTGTTGAAAATTTATTTTTATTCTTTTTCTTTTTTCCACTTGTTGTCTGTTTTGCCACTGGTACTCTCCTTGTTCTTCTTTCTTTATCTTGTACTACTCTTCTTTTTTTTGTTTTATATGGTCTTGTTGCTTCATTTTGCCTTCTTTCATTTTTTCTATTATTTGGCATAGTTTTTCTTCCCTTTCTGGTATAATATACCTTCCATCTTAAACATCTATATTATATTACATTTATTAGAAAAAATAAAGGCTTTCATATGAATTTTAAGAAAAATTTAAAATAATACCATTTAAGCTATATAAAGCAGATATCTTCATGCCATCTTTCTTTATTTTTTCTCTAACATACAAATATGGTTGTTTTTTATAAAATTCTGCTTCATACAAATCTTTTTGATAAAATAAATCTTCTTCAATCATGTATTCTTCTTTATTTTTAAGGCAAATGTCATAGTCTGAAATAACTATACCATTAAATCTCTTTTTTCTTATTTTCGTATTTCCAAAAACATCTAATATAATTGCATTTTCATATATAGAATATTGATTTATAAATTCTTCTGGAAAATCTATATTTATAATAAATTTAGCCTTCAGTAAACTTTTTCTTTTGTTATTCATAACAGTAATTGCAGTTCCTGTTTCTTCCAAAATTTGGTTTTCAATTTTTCTTAATTTTTCACTATGTTTAGTAACTACTGATATTGTTTTATAATTTTCCGTAAGTAATTTTATAAATCCAATTACATTTTCACTTATATCATTTGCTAATATATGTATTGTTGTTTCTTCTTTTTTTATTTCTTGTTTTTCTAGGATATATTCTAAAATTTCTGGAAGTATCATAAAAAACAGCCATCTTCCATCACAAATTTCTAATGGATATGTTTGTAATTGATTTAGATACTCGTTTTGTTTTTGTAATTTTTTACTCAATACAATTTTTGTACTATTCATTTTTTTCATAATTTCATATGTCCTTTTTGCTAGCTGAATTTGTTTTTTATTATTTTTTTCACCTTTTGGTAATATAATTTTATTTCCTTTTAATTCTATAATATTAAATGTTCTACATATAAAGTTAGGCTTGTCATTTTCATAGATATAATACATAAAAACACCTCACATATCAAAATATATGAAGTGTTTTACAAAATTATATCTCTCTTTAACAATTTTTTTTCTATTATACCAATTCCAATAAATTTGTTTTTTTGGTATATACGATATATTCCATCTGGATTTGGAGTAGATAATTTAACACCATTTAGAAAATGTCGTATTTTTTCTTCATTTAAAGTTATTATCTTTTTATCTCTAAATATTGTTTCAATTGGTATTATTTTTTCTTCAAGTATCTCCTTATTTTCTCTCAATTCTTCTATTGAAGTTGAATCTTCTATGTTAAAATTTCCTACTTTTGTTCTAATTAGATTTTTCATATAGCCTATTGTTCCTAATTTTTGAGCTATATCTTCACATAGAGTTCTTATATATGTACCTTTACTACATTCTACTTTAAATTTTATAATGTTTATATTTTTATCAATATCCTGTAATTGAATATTATATATATTAACTTCTCTAGTTGGAATTTCCACTTTTTTTCCCTTCCTAGCATATTCATAAAGTTTTTTTCCATTTACTTTTATTGCAGAATATATTGGTGGAGTTTGTTTTATTTTTCCAACAAAGCTTTGTAATACATTATTTATTTTTTCCACATCAAATAGTTTTTCTGGCACTTTTCTTTCTTCTACAATTTCTCCTTCTTCATCTAATGTTGTTGTTTTTTTTCCAAGTGCTAATTCTACTTCATAAGTTTTATCATGATTATTTAAGTATTTTTCAACTCCGAGTTCCTTTTCCAACCAAAATAGGTAAAACCCCTTGTGCTAAGGGGTCTAATGTTCCTGTATGTCCTACTTTTGCTCCGGTGATTTTTTTTATGACTGCAACTATATCATGTGAAGTCCAGTTTTTTGGTTTGAAAACATTGATAATTCCATCTTGCATTTTTTCTTCCTCCTCAATGTTTTATTTCATAGCATTATGTACTTCTTTTAAAATCTTTTCTTTAACTTGCTCGATTGTTCCTTGAATAACGCATCCTGCTGCTCTAGGGTGTCCACCACCACCAAATAAATAGCAAATATCAGAAACATTTACATTATTTGTAGAACGCATAGATATTTTATATTTTTGTTCATTATCAACTTGTCTAATAAATATTGAAACCTCTACTCCTTCTATTCCTCTTCCGATTTCTACTAATCCTTCATGGTCTCCTGGTTCTGCATTAACCTCTTCTTCATCGTGATTTGTAATATATGTAAATGCTACTTTTCCATCTTCAAACATTTCCATTCTGTCACAAGTTCTTTTTAGTAATTCAAAATTGGATTTTGTTCTTGTTTCTTGTGCCTTTTCATATATTTCTGAAACATTTACACCTTTACGCAACAACTCTGCTGTAAATTCAAAAGTTTCAGGAGTTATTCCTTGATATTTAAATCCTCCTGTATCTGTTATAATTCCAGTTAAAATACAACTTCCTAAATCTTGATGTATGTCTAATTCAAAATATGTAAATATTCCTACTAAAATTTCACAACACGCTGGTGAGACAGGATTAACAAAATTTATATCACCATACATTGTATTTGAACCATGATGGTCAATAACAATTGTTTTTTTTGCATTTTCAAAATATTCTTTTCCATCTAGTCTTCTTAAGTCTGCACAATCTAGTGCAATTGCTAAATCATATTTTTCTATATTACTATTTGGCTTTACTTTATTTGCTCCTGGTAAAAATTCGAATTTTCTTGGAAATTCACTTATTATTCTATCAGGAGTTTTTCCCATATTTTCTAGTGCTATCCCCATTGCTAGCACACTACCAATGGCATCTCCATCTGGTGATTCGTGTGCTAGAATAGCTATAGTATCTGCTTTTTTTATTTCTTCTACAATTGTATCTAATGTCATTTGTTCCTCCTTATTCTTCTTTTTTTGGCATAATTTCCTTTAAAATTGAGTCAATTCTTGCTCCATATTCGAGTGATTCATCTAATTCAAATATTAATTCAGGCGTGTTTCGCAAATTTATTCTTTTTGCTAGTTCTGTTCTGATAAATCCTGAAGATTTCTTTAGCCCTGCTAATGTTGCTTTTACATCCTTTGAATTTAAAATACTAACTGAAACTTTAGCATATTTTAAGTCATTTGTTACTTTAACTTTTGTAACACTTATCATTCCTGTAATATTTGGATTTTTTAATTCTCTATCTATAATATTACTCAATTCTTTTCTGTACTCTTCGTCAATTCGATTTAATCGATTATTATTTGTTGGCATAATTTACACCTCTTTAATTATCTTTTTATCTCTTCCATTACATATACTTCAATGTTGTCTCCTTCTTTAATGTCATCATAGTTTTCAATTTGTATACCACATTCGAATCCTTTTGTTACCTCTTTAACATCGTCTTTAAATCTCTTTAATGTGGCAAGTTTTCCTTCATGAATAACTACATTTTCACGTATAACTCTAACGCCTGCATTTCTTTCTACTTTTCCACTTACAACATAGCTTCCTGCAATAGTTCCTACATTTGATATTTTAAATGTTTGTCTTACTTCTACATTTCCAATTACTTTTTCTTCAAATTTAGGGTCAAGCATTCCTTTCATTG
>CANQOU010000022.1 GCA_947625565.1 uncultured Clostridia bacterium | reverse complement strand
CGCGTGGTTTGGGACCATGAGGTCGCAGGTTCGATCCCTGTCACCTCGACCAATTACAAAAAACAGAGCAGACTAAAGTGAAGTCTACTCTATTTTTTAGTTATAAATAATTTTATTATGCTAAAATTCTAATTCTTTAATCCAAGAAGAAATAGCTTCCTGAGTTGCTGAAGAGGAAAATCTTTTTCCATCTAACAAGTTCATATTTTTATTATATTCTTTTAATGTATTTTGACTCTGTGATATTTCTGTACTTCCTGATGTGCAAAATGGAATTACTGTTTTTCCAGCTAAATTGTTATTATCTATAAAACTCAAGATAATTTTTGGAACATCTCCCCACCAGATAGGGTAGCCTAAAAATATTGTATCATACTTTGTAACATCAATATTATTTTCTATTTCAGGTCTTGCACTTTTATCTTGTTGTTCTCTATTTGCTCTACAATCATTATTATATGATAAATCCTCTGATGTATATTTTTCTTTTGGCACGATTTCTATTATATCTCCACTTGTTGCATTTTTAATATATTCGGCAATTTTTCTTGTATTTCCTGTTGCAGAAAAATATATTACTGCCACTTTTGGACTACTATCTGATATTTTATTGTTTTCCTCATTAGTATTATTCTCTTGTTTTTTTACAGTATTATCATTTATATTTTCTTGAGTATTTAAAACTGTCTTGTTATTTCCTATGAATGCAAAATAACAAAATAAACCACCTATTAAAATCAAAATAAAAATAATAGCTATTATAATTTTTTTATTCATTTTTTCCTCCTACATTTTAATACTATTTTATTTGTTAAATCATTAAGAATACACAATGTTATGCATAAGAAACTAAAATAAAACGAATTTATAAAAAGATTTTATTCTAATTTTAATTTAATTTCATAGCAATTTTTGAAACTTATCATGAAATTCAAAATTTGCCTTTTTTAAATGAATTGGCTTTAAATTTTTATTAGTAAAACAATGCTTAGTTTCTCCAACCATAACTAATTCTCCTGTATCTTCTTTTGTAACATCATATCCGACCACCATTCTTACACCAGAATATTCTTTCATATATGGATGAATAATTATTATATCACCAAAAGTAACATGATGTTTATATTCAATATTAACGCCTAACACAGGAATAGTTATGCCTTGCTTTTCAAAAGCTTCAAAAGGCATTTCAAGTTCTTCTAACCAATGACATCTAGCTTCCTCCAAAAATCGTATATAATTTGAATGATGTACTACTCCCATCTTATCTGTTTCATAATAATTTATTTTTCTTTTAAATACAAAATTTTCCATAACATACCTCCAAAAAAAGAACTAGATTGCTTTCGAAGGAGAAATCTAGTTCATAAACAAAAAATAAAACATACAAATATATGATTTATTAAAAGCATTGTAGCAAAAAAATCCTATAAAGTCAATAAAATTGACAAAAAAAATCAAAAAATTATTCAATGTCATATGTTTGTAAATTTTTAATAGCAGGGTCATATAAATTTTTACCTCTGAAATCAAATCGAGAACCATGACAAGGACAGTCCCACGTCTTATCTACATCATTCCAAGAAAGCAAACAGCCAAGATGTGTACATACAGGTTTTACTGCAAAGATTTTACCGCGAGAATCTTTAAAAATTCCTACTTTATTACCATTTATTTCTACAATTCCACCTGAATTCAATTTAATCTCATCAAACTTTAAATGTGATGGATTTAATTTATCTAATACAACAGATTTTGCAGATTGTACGACCATGTTTTTAACTTCATTTATATTTTTTATAGGCTTCATACGTGTTGCAGAAAAAACAAAAGAATATGGATTTTCTTTTCCACAAATCATATCAACAATAATATTAGCAGCTACATTAGATGAAGTCATCCCCCATTTTTGAAACCCTGTTCCAACATACAAATTGGGCATGTATCGGCTATATGAACCAATATATGGGATTTTATCCAAAGAGATACAATCACGAGTATTCCAACGATAAAGAACATTGCAATTTGGATAATAGGTCTTTGCAAGCTTTTCTAAAATTCCATAACTTGCATTAAAATTGCAATATGTTCCAGTCTTATGATCTGCACCTCCTATTAGTAATAGCTCTTTTCCATCAATTTGCGCAGTTCTAAAAGAAAAAGTAGGAGACTTTGCAGTTAAATACATACCATCAAATAGCTTCTTTTTTGTATCAACAGCAATTAAATAAGAAGAAGCCTGATACATTTTCAAAAAATAGAAGCCAGGAATTTTTAAAAATGGATAATGTGATGCGAGTATAACATATTTAGAATTTACTTTAGCATTGTTTGTATAACCAATATATCCATTTTTATTTTGACGAATATCATTAACAGTTGTATGTGTAAAAATTTTACAACTATCATAAATACTATCTACCAAACCATATACATATTTTAAAGGATGAAATTGTGCTTGATTTTTAAACATGCAGCTACCTAAAATTTCAAAAGGAAGTCCAGTATTTGTTACAAATTCACATGGAAAATTTAATGCTTGAACTGCAGATACTTCATCATGAATACTCTGTAAGTCTTCTGAGTTTGTAGTATAAATGAAATTATTTTGATAAGAAAAATCACAAGAAATGTTTTCTTTATCAATGATTTCTTTTATATTTTTAATTGCAGTTTCATTTGCATCTAAATAGGCTTTAGCGTAAGATAAACCGAAAGCTTTAATTAGATAGCTATAAAAAAGTCCATGTTGACTTGTAATTTTAGCAGTTGTATGACCTGTTGTTTTACTAGCAATTTCATCTCTTTCTAAAACAACTACTTTAAATCCTAATTTAGTTAAATAGTATGCACATGTTATACCAAATATACCAGCGCCAATAATACATATATCACAAGAAATATCAGAATTTAATTTTTCAAAATCATGTTTTTTATCAAAAGTTTCAATCCACAAAAAATGCATTTTTTTCACCTCAAAAATAGTATGTCCCATAATTGCAAAAATATAAAACATATGATATAATCGCAATGAACAATTAGAATAGTTTTTACAAAAATTGCGTAAAATAGCAATGAAGTAAAATTAAAAGAAAGGAAGGATAAAATGGAAGAGGAACAAAAAGAAAAACTTTTTGCTAAAAGAGAAGAAGGATGGAAAAAAGTAGATGAAAAGCAAAAACAAGAAATTATGGAAATATCTGACAAATATATGGCATTTTTAAATAAATCAAAAACAGAAAGAGAATTTATCAAATCTGCAAAAAAATTAGCAGACCAAAATGGATATACAGATATTATCAACAAAAATGAATTAAAAGCAGGTGATAAAGTTTACTTTATTAACCGTGAAAAAAGTATGTATTTAGCAATAATAGGGGAGAATGATATACAAGAACATGGAATGCATATTATAGGGTCTCACGTAGATTCCCCAAGATTAGACTTAAAACCAAACCCATTATGCGAAGAAACTGGAATGGCATATTTTAAAACACACTATTATGGTGGAATAAAAAAATATCAATGGACTACAATTCCATTAAGTTTGCATGGAGTTATTGTAAAGACTAGTGGAGAAAAAGTGGAAATCAATATAGGGGAAAATGAAACAGACCCAATCTTTACAATTACTGATTTGCTACCACATTTAGCACAGGAACAAATGGAAAAGAAATTAAAGGATGGAATTGAAGGTGAAAACCTAAAATTATTGATTGGAAGTAATCCAGTAAATGATGATAAGATACAAGAAAAAGTTAAGCTAAATATATTAAAAATATTAAATCAAAAGTATGGAATTACAGAAGCGGACTTTATGAGTGCAGAAATAGAACTTGTTCCAGCATTTAATGCAAGAAGCTTAGGATTTGACGAAAGCATGGTAGCAGGATATGGGCAAGATGATAAAGTTTGTGCATATACTTCATTATTAGCTATGATGAACTTAGATAAAGTAAAAAATACTGCAGTTTGCATTTTATCAGATAAAGAAGAAATTGGTAGTATGGGAAATACAGGAATGGAATCACATATGTTTGACTTCTTTATTTCAGAAATATTAAATAAATTAGGAATAAACAAGCCAAATTTATTAGATAGAATATTTTGTTTTTCTAAGATGTTATCTTCAGATGTTGATGCAGGATATGACCCAATTTATGCATCTGTATCAGATAGTTTAAATGCGGGATATCTAGGAAAAGGAATTGCATTAAATAAATATACAGGAGCTAGAGGAAAATCAGGAGCATCAGATGCTAACGCAGAATATGTAGCATGGGTAAGAAATGTATTAGAAAAAAATGATATTCAATATCAAATTACAGAACTAGGAAAGGTTGACATTGGAGGAGGAGGAACAATTGCATATATTTTAGCAAATAAAGGAGTAGATGTTATTGATTGTGGTGTTCCAGTTCTTTCAATGCATTCACCATATGAAGTAACAAATAAATACGATATATATTCAGCATATAAAATGTATGAGGCATTTTGGAAGGAATAAAAAAAGCGACTTCAGTGTCGCTTTTTTTATTATAAATCTTTTAAATAATCAACAAATAAATTTAAAAAGTTTAATTTTTGTTCTGACAATTCACTAATTTTGAAAGACAAATCTATTTGAGGTTTTATAGTATCATTTGTTATTAACTCATTGAAAACAACATTAGGTGTTATTCCTAAAATATTCATATAATTAACTAAAGTCTCTAATTTTACACCACTGTTACCGTTTTCTAATCTGGAAATATATTTTTCCGAAATATCTAGTTTTTCAGCCATTTTATCTTGTGTTAAATGATGCTTCTTTCGATAACTTTTAAGTACTTTTCCGATAGAAGAATCAATATTAGATTTCGCTTCTACGCTCATAATATACCCCCATCTTCAATGTTCAGTTAAAGTATAGCAATTTAAAGAAGAATATAAAACAAACTTAAAATACAACAAGACTTTAACTACAAAACGGGAAGTAACATATGAAATATTCGACTAAAATCGACAAATATACAAAAATCAACATAGCACTAATAGTTATATTTCCAATCTATAAGTATTTTTTTAATGTTTCTACACTATCTTCTTGCATGACTACAAAGTCATTTAAAATATTTTTTACATCAGGTGCAGCTTCTGGATTTTGGTTTATTAAACGTCTACCTTCTATAATTCCCATATTTGTTCCCTGCATTAATAGTTCAGATAATTTGGAAGTTGTATCATCAACCATTGTTTTCATTTGAATTCCATACCAAGTCATCATTTTTGTCATTGCATTTGTTTCATGAGGATCTTTATCAGAATATTGAGAATATAAATCATTTACTCTTTGAGAAATTTTTTGATACTTATTATATTCGGTATCTAATACTTGTTTGAACTGAGTATCTTCTGCCTTGTCAGAAACATATGAAATCGCATTCATACCCATTGTAGCACCTTTATTTACCTCATCTAAGATATTTAAATTTTGATTTTCCATATAAAACACTCCTTTTATATTATAATAACCAAAAAAATCAAAAATATACATATCATACCAATATATATACATAGAATAAAAGTGAGGTGAGATATATGAGTAAAACAAAAATATATGTAAAATCAATTCTTGTTCCTCTTTTAATTGGAGGAATTGTAGGACTTATAATTACACCATTCATGGATTATACTTCTTTACAAAAACCAGCAATTGCACCGCCAGGAATTATATTTCCAATTGTATGGACTATTTTATATGTTTTAATGGGAATATCTTATGGAATTCTAAAAAGCAAAAACCTAACAAACTATTTAAATATGCAAATATATTATCAACAGTTACTAATTAATGCTCTATGGCCGATTTTCTTTTTCGTATTTGAGTGGAGATTATTTGCTTTTGTATGGATAATATTATTAGATATAGCAGTATATATGATGATAGTACGCTTTTATGAAAAAGATAAAGTGGCAGGACTATTACAAATTCCATATTTTCTTTGGACACTTTTTGCGACATATTTGAACTTTTCAATTTATCTTTTAAATAGAGGATAGGAGGTTTACTTCTATTCTTTTTTTGTAATGAAATTGTAATATAAATGAAATATATACAAAAAGTATTGAAATAGATAATGTTTTAAAAAGTTTTTTAATAAAATGTTGCAAATGCAACAGTAAAGACAAAAAATTATGGTAAAATAAATTCAACAAACAAAGGAGGATAAATATATGAAAATTATAAAAAGAGATGGAACAATAGTGGACTATAATCCAGAAAAAATAAGAATAGCAATTCAAAAAGCAAATAATGAAGTAAGTCGCAATGAGAAAATATCAAAGGAGAAAATTGAAGAAATAATTAAATATATTGTAGAACTAAATAAACCAAGAATATTGGTAGAAGATATACAAGATATTATAGAAGAAAAATTGATGGAATTTGGAAAATACCAATTAGCAAAAAAATATATTACTTATAGATATACAAGAGAATTGGTAAGAAAAGCAAATACAACAGACCAATCTATAAAGGAACTTATTGAAGGTGAAAATGATTATTGGAATAATGAAAATTCAAATAAAAATGCTAAGGTAGTTACTACACAAAGAGATTACTTAGCAGGTATTACAAGTACAGATATAACTAGAAGATTTTTATTACCAGAAGACATTGTGAAGGCACATGATGAAGGGATTATACACTTTCACGATGCTGATTATTTTGCACAAAATGCTTTACATAATTGCGAGTTAATAAATTTAGAAGATATGCTACAAAATGGAACAATTATAAATGGGGTTATGATAGAGAAACCACATCGTTTTATAACAGCAGCAACAATAGCAACACAAATTATTTTAGCAGTTACTTCTTCTAGCTACGGTGGAGCAACCATTACACTAAGCCATTTAGCACCATTTGCAAGAGCAAGTTATGAAAGATACCTAAAAAAATATCAAGAAAGAGGTCTTGATGAAAAAGACTGCAAAGAATTTGCAAAACAGGATATGAAAAAGGAAATTGCAGATGGAGTGCAAACATTTAACTATCAAGTAAATTCTATGACAAATACTAATGGGCAAGCACCATTCCTATCTGTTTGTATGTATTTAGGAGAAACAGAAGAATATAAAGAAGAGTTAGCATTGATTATTGAAGAATTTTTAAACCAAAGAATATTAGGATTTAAAAATGAAAAGGGTGTATATATTACACCAGCATTTCCAAAATTATTGTATGTTCTAGAAGAAGATAATATTCACGAAGATAGTAAATATTGGTATTTAACAGAATTAGCTGCAAAATGTACTGCAAAAAGACTAGTACCAGATTATATTTCAGAAAAGAAAATGCTAGAATTGAAAATAGATAAAAATGGAAATGGAAATTGTTATCCTTGTATGGGATGTCGTTCATTCTTAACACCATATGTTGACCCAAAAACTAATAAACCAAAATATTATGGAAGATTTAATCAAGGTGTTGTTACAATTAACTTAGTTGATGTTGCTTTATCTTCTGGAAAAGATATGGATTTATTCTGGGATATCTTTGAACAAAGATTGGAATTATGCCACAGAGCATTACAAGCTAGACATCAAAGATTAAGCAAGGCAACAAGTGATGTTGCACCAATTTTATGGCAACACGGAGCACTAGCTAGATTAGGAAAAGGCGAGAGCATTCATGAATTACTACATAATGGATATTCAACAATTTCATTAGGATATGCAGGATTATATGAATGTGTAAAATATATGACTGGACATAGCCATACAGATAATGGTGATGGTAAAGAATTCGGCTTAAAGGTAATGAAAAAATTAAATGATAAGTGTAAAGAATGGAAAGAAGCAGAAAACATTGACTACAGTGTTTATGGAACACCAATTGAATCTACAACATATAAATTTGCTAAATGCTTAAAAGAACGTTTTGGAGAAATTGAAGGAATTACAGACAGAGGATATATTACAAATTCATATCATGTACCTGTATTTGAAGAAATAGATGCATTTACAAAATTAAAACTAGAAAGCGAATTCCAGCAATTAAGCCCTGGTGGAGCAATTTCATATATTGAGACACCAAATTTACAAAATAACATACCAGCAGTTTTACAAGTAATTAAATTTATTTATGATAACATTATGTATGCAGAATTAAATACAAAATCTGATTATTGCCAAAAATGTGGATATGATGGAGAAATTCTTATAGATGATGATTTAGAATGGTACTGCCCAAATTGTGGAAACAGAGACCATAATACATTGAATGTAGCAAGAAGAACTTGCGGATATATTGGAAGCAATTTCTGGAACAAAGGAAGAACACAAGAAATTAAGGAAAGAGTACTTCATATTGATAATAAGGATGATGAGTAGATGAGATATAACAAAATTAGAAAGATGGATATTTCAAATGGACCAGGTGTAAGAGTATCACTTTTTGTACAGGGCTGTACATTTAATTGTAAAGGATGTTTTAATCAAGAAACACATGATTTTAATGGAGGAAAAGAATTTACAGATGATACAATTGAACATATTTTAAAATTATGTGAAAATGATAATGTTGAAGGATTATCTATTTTAGGAGGAGAACCATTACATCCAAAAAATATAGAGGGAACAACTAAATTAGCAAAAGCATTTAAAGAAAGAATCCCGAATAAAACTATTTGGATTTGGACAGGATATTTATTTGATAGGGATTTACAAGGAAAAGAGATTTTAAATTATGCAGATGTTATAGTTGATGGACAATTTGTTGAAGAATTAAAAAATCCAACTCTAGAATGGAGAGGTTCTTCAAACCAAAGAGTAATAAATGTGAAAGAAGGAATATAAAATGAATGAAGAAAAATGTTTAAATAGTACAATGTATAATTTATCCAAGAAGTATGAAATTTTACAATGGGTAGGACTAAGTGTTCTTATATTCTTAGTTCCTATGATTATTCCACAATTATTGAGTACAATATTTGGAACAACTTCTTGGATAACAACAAATTCACAGTATGTGGTAGGTACTATTGTAAATTTAGCGCTAGTAATAGCAGCAATAAATGTAAAAGGATTTAAACAATTAGCAGGACTAATTACATTGCCAAGTATTTCTGCAATAGGAAGTGGATTGATATTTAAATCAGCAAGTATTTTTACAGTATACATGATACCAGCAATATGGATAGGAAATTTTACTTTTGTATATTTATATAAAAAGTTATGGATGCAAAAGAAAATAAACTATATATTAACAGCAATTGTTGCTATATTAGCAAAAGCAGCAATAATATATCTTTTCTTTAGATTATTAGCTTTAATTATAAACATTCCAACACCAATGTTTACGGCTTTAAACTTATCAATGGGAATGAATCAACTAATTACAGCAACAATAGCATCAATAATAGGATTTGGAATTAGCAAAATAAAAATAGGGAAGTAATTCCCTATTTTTTTCAGACTATTGACAAACCCCAGATATTTTTTCTGGGGCTTTTAATATTTTTTGGAAAAATTGCAATTTTAAAATCTAACAATATATTTTTTAATGATTTTAATCTACTTTTGTTATTTGTATCTCGTTTTTTATGTCCCTTTGTTATCTTTGTTACTATGTTTTTCATGTTTTGTGCAGCACAAATCAGCCATGTATAATTTTGATTTTTTTCTATTCCTTTATACATAGCATATCTATATCCATGATTTTGCTTGCTATCTGCAAAACTTCTTTCGATTTTTTCTTTCCTTAATTTGTATAGCTGTTTACCTCTTTCTGATATTCTTCTTTCTCTTGATTTTTCATTTAGTTCTTCTTTTATATGTCTTCTTATTACTCTATATCCTTGTGCTTCACAACATCCTTCTATTTCGCTACAGCCTTTACAATTTTCTCTATCTGAATAATATTTATATCCATTTCTATCAATTCTTCCAGTATATGGTAATATTATTCCTGTCTCTGGACAGATGTAATAATCGCCTTCGCTATTATATTTAAACTTATATTTTCTTACTGTTGTCTCTCCTTGTTGATATCTTCTATATCCTATTACTCCAAATATTTCATTTTCTTCAAAATATTTTTTTATATCTAGTGTGTCATACCCAGAATCTAGTGCCCATTCTTTTATATTAAATCCATACTTATTTTTTATATATTCTGCTCTATCTATGAATGGTACTGAATCATGAATATTTCCTTTTGTTACATAACAATCTACTATGATATTTGCTTTTGAATCAACTGTCCTATGGTCTAAATACATAAATCCTTTTTCTTTATTATTTCTATGATAATACCCACTTTCTTTATCTGTATAACTTACTTTTACTTTCTTTTCTTCAATCTTATCAGTGAAATCAAATTCTTTTTTTCCTTGCTTTTTACGTTCTTCATTTATTTCTTTCTCTAACCATTCTTTTCTTTCATGTACTACTTGCTGTACTTCTTCATAAAATTTATTCTTGTTTGCATTTGCCTTTTTATGTGTAGAATCAGTAAAAAAAGTTTCTCCTTTTACTAAATTATATTTTATTGCCTGCTCTACTATATTTACAAATATTTTTTCAAATATATCTGTTCCTTTAAATCTTCTTATGTAGTTTTGACTAAATGTTGAATAATGTGGTGTTTCTTGACCAAAAGGAATACCCAAAAACCATCTATATTCTACATCTACTTTTATTTTTTCACATGTTTTTCTCATTGACTTTAACCCATCTAAAGCTTCAATAAATACTAATTTAAACAATACTATCGGATCTATACTTGGTCTTCCATTATCTTCACAATACAAATCCTTTACTTCATCATAAATGAAAGAAAAATCTATATATTTATCTATTTTTCTAAACAAACTATCTTCTGGAACTAAATCATCCATTGTATACAATATTAATTCACTTTGTACATTTTCTTTTCTACTTAACATATCTTTTACCTCCATAAATTAACCAATGTAATTATATCATAAAACAAGAAAAAATGCAGATATTTCTAAGAAAAATCTACATTTTTTTGTCCTTATTTGGTTAATCTATGGACAAGTTTATTTTACAACATTTTTTATTAAAAAGAAAGACTGTTAACAAAAATACTTTGTCAACAGTCTGATAAAAATAGGGAAGTAATTCCCTATTTTTTTATAAAATAATATCTGTAGCAATTAGCACAATGCATAATGAAAACATTGCAAATATATTTAACTCTGATAGAGTAATTTTCTATTATTACACTTAATTCTAGAAAATTTTATAAAGGGCTTAAATAAAGCCCGTTGAATTTGTAAATTTATTGAAAAAAACTATTATTTATGATAAAATGGAAATAGAAAGTTTTGTAAAATTCGAGGTGATTAGTATGTTAAATGAAAAAATAGAGTTTTACGGAAAAACAATGTCAATAAAAGCTATTTCAATGGAAATAGGAATCAGTAGAGAAACTTTACAAAAATATTATGAAGAAACACATAATATATATGAAGCTGAAAAAATTTGTAGAGATATACTAATGCAAAAAAGTGAATCATTGATAGATTATAATGGAGAAATGTTGGCTATACAAACTATTGCAAAAAAAGAAGGACTAAAGGATGCCAAGACATTAAAAAAATATTATGAACAAACTGGAGATATATATGAGGCTATAAAAAAATGTAGAAATAATAAAATTGAATATAACGGTGAAATGCTAACAATGAATGCAATAGCGACAAGAACTGGGTTAAAATGTGACACTTTAAGAAAATATTATGAACAAACAGGAGATATTTATGAGGCTATAAAGCAATGTTCAGCATTAAGAAAAGCAATGGAAGATTCTAAGATTGAATATAATGGTGAAATGCTAACCTTAACAGAAATATCTAGAAAGGCTGGACCAAGTAAAACATCATTAAAAAAATATTTTCTTCAAACTGGAGATATATATAAAGCAATAGAAATGTACGAGCAAAAACAGAAAGAATATGAGGATTTAAAAATTGAATATAAAGGAGAAAAAAAAATTTCTAAGAACTATTGCTAAAGATGAGGGAGTGGCCGAAACTACTTTAGATAGATATTATAAAAAATATGAAAACATTGATAAAGCTGTTTATATGGCTCAAATAAAAAGAAGGAAAACTCAAAAAATAAAATTACAAAATAGTTCTTTAGGTTTATCTGATTTGTCAATAATATTGGGGATAAAAGAATCTAAATTAATCAATATGCTTAATTCTGGAATGTCTATAGAAGAGATAAAACAACAAAAACCTAATAGAACTAGAAAAACTTCATTAAAACAACAAACATTAAAATTACCAAATGGACAGCCTTTATTGGACTTTTGTGTTGAAAATGGATTAAATTTTAGTTGTATTTACTATGCTATTAATACTTATGGAAAATCTATTGAAGAAGCTATTGAAGAATATAGAAGAAATGGACAAAATATTCCTCAGCAATGGATTTTTGAAAAATATGGAATTCTTTTAAAACATTTATTATTGCAAAATAATGTAAACATCCAAAGAGTAGTTTCATATATGAGAAAAGAAAATATATCAATTAATGATGCACTTGAAGAATATGTTATCAGAAAAAATTGTAGAAATTTAGATTTAGATTATGAGTGGATGCACGAACTTTATGGCGTTTTAACTGATGAAAATATGAAAGAAGAATATGATGACTTTAAAAGTATATTTTTTGTTAGTGAGCAAGAAGAGGAGTGTATTATAGAGAGCTATGATGAAATAGAAAATTTACAAAGAAAACTTTTACTTTATGAGATAGCAGAGGCATTTAAAGATGGAATTTTTGAAGAATCTGAAAAAGGAGAATTATTAAGAATTTATAATATAACTGACAAAGAAGTTGAAACAATATTCTTAGATTTATATAATGGATATGGAAATAAAATTTCATTATCAAAGCTTCAACAAAAAAGAGTAAGTGCTATTGCAGAGATAACAAAGAAATGGTATTATATGACAGAAGCTCAAAGAATTGATATATTAGAAAAAGAAAGGATTTCTACTGCCGAAAAACAATACATAGAATCTTTATCCAGTAATATTATAAAATATCAACGAGAATTGCATATTAATCAGGATAAACAAAAAGAGATATTAAGAAAATAAAGAAAATTTATTAAGATAAAAAATCACTATACAAATGCGTATAGTGATTTTATGGTGAACCGAAACATTCTAAATCCGAATCTCATTTATTTAAAAAATGGAATAATTATAAACTTTTATTTTTATATGATTCTATAAATTTTTTAGAAGGTGAATATAAGTTTTTTGGTAGATTATCTAAATCAAACCATTTCCATTCATCCTCTTTTGCAGGTTCCATAACTTGTGGTTTTCCATTATATTTTTTTGCAATTACATGCATTGTTATATAATGTCTATCTGGCTGGATATCATCTGCTGCACCAAATAGTTCTAAATCTTCAATATCTAAATTTGTTTCTTCTTTTACTTCTCTTTTAGCTCCATCCAAAAATGTCTCATTATATTCTTGTTTTCCTCCTGGCAAAGTCCAACAATCTACTTCGTAAATTCCACCAGTATCTTTTTTATTTTTTGCTCTATGTCCTAATAATATTTTATTTTCATTTAAAATCATTACACCTATTCAAACTCTTATGTGATTTTCCATATA
>CANQOU010000021.1 GCA_947625565.1 uncultured Clostridia bacterium | reverse complement strand
TCCTCGTATAATATATTTACAATCAATTTTATAAAATTAATTTACATTAAATAAATGATTGCATAAGAAAAATTTAATGTAAATTAATAAAGGATTACTCTTTACATAATATTGTATAATATTATTGTATAGATTAAATAAAGGTTAATTCTTTCTATCCTTGTTGCACCTTTTTGGTGACTTCTTTGAAAGACTGTTTCCTTACTTTTAGTTATTTACTTCTAACCCAGGTGTTGTTCAAGATTTGAAACTACTATGGTAGCAAATAGGCTATGTTTCTCATCTTAGTTCTGATTAGTGCGAGGGTGTTGATATACTAAATGCTAGGGGTAATCCTTTATTAGTTTATATTATTAAGAATTGAAAGGTGGTGATTTACTATGAATGAACAACTTCAATCAACTCTTTTTGTTGGTATTGATGTTAGCTCTAAGTCTAACTATGTCTATGCTATGGATTTTTTTGCAAAAAAACTTTTATCTTTTTCTTGTTCCAACAACTTGCCAGGTGCTTCTGTTTTAATTTCTAATCTTTGTAATTGCCTTGAAACAGAAAATTTAAATTATGTTGTTATTGCTATGGAATCTACTTCTTACTACAGTTTCCATATCTGTAACTATCTTTCTTCTTCACCTGAACTTGCTTGTTTTAAACCAAAAGTTTATTGCTTAAATCCTAAAGTTATTAAAGCTTACAGAGAATCTTTTATTTCTCTTGATAAGACTGATCCTTTAGATAGTATGGTTATTAGCGACTTTGCTCGTACTGGTAAAATTACTTCTTTACCTTTTCAATCTTCTGCTTTTGTCGCTCTTCAAAGGCTTACTAGACAACGTCTACATATTGCTGAAAATTTAAACAGAGAAAAATCTTTTACTTTATCTAATATTTTTTTGAAGTTCAGTGAACTTGCCGTTTTAGATAAGGATGAACAACCTTTCTCAAATAAATTTGGTGCAACTGCATCTGCTATTATTACTGAGTTTCTAACTCCTGATGAAATTGCTTGTATGCCCCTTGAACAACTTATTGACTTTATTTGTAAAAAAGGTAAAAGTCGTTTTCCTAATCCTGAGAATACTGCTAATCTTCTTCAAAAGGCTTGTCGTAATTCTTATAGATTAGATAAAACTTTATATGATCCTTTAAATGTCACTATTGCTTCTTCCTTTAATTGTATCTCTTCTTTGGAAAAACAAATTAAAGAATTAGACAAAGCTATTTTAAAGGCTGTTAAAGGTTTATCTAGTAACGAATATCAATGCTTACTTTCTATTAAAGGTATCGGTCCTGTATTCGCTGCTCGGCATTATTGCTGAAATTGGTTTCATTTCTCGATTTCCTAAAGAAGAAAAATTAGCCAAATTCGCTGGTCTTTGTTGGCGCAAACGACAATCAGGAAAATTTACTGCAAACAATACTTTTATTACCAAAACTGGTAACAAATATCTTCGTTACTACTTACTTGAAGCTACTGGAAGTGTTATACGTTCTAATGATGAATATCGATTATTTTATCAAAAGAAATACAACGAAGTCAGTAGATTTAAACATAAAAGAGCACTCGCACTTACTGCACGAAAATTCGTAAGATTGATTTTTTCTATGCTACAGAAAAATCAACTTTACATCAATTCAAAGGAGATGGTTAAGTTAACGTAATTTAATATGCAATATTGTAATCACTTCCAGAATTTGCTAGTCAAAAATTTGATTTTCTGGAGGTTTATTAAATATGCTCTTTTCATTATCAATGTACTAAAAAAATCTAAAATATTTTTAAAATTTATCTTGACATATTACCAGATGTCTTTCAATATTTATTTTAAGTTCTAGAATTAGCATTGTTTGTTTCTGTATTTTGTGTACTATCTAATTCTTCTGTTTCTTCTGGTTCAATTGTAATCTTAGCATCAATTGGGCAAATGTTAATCCATGTATTTCCATCATTTATTTCTATTTCATTTCCTTCTAAGTCTTGATAAATTGTCTTTTCATCTCTTGCATTTTTTATACATTTAATTTCCATTATTTTTCCATTTGTTAAGTAATATCCATCAAATGTTCCTATATTTTTTAAGCCTTGTCTTCCTTTATTTTCTTTATCATTCAATGTATAATTTTCACATTTTGTCACAATTATGTTTTTAGTTGTTATTGGTTCAGCTGTTTCCCAATCTGTCTGTGCTTTATTTCTTGCATATCTTTTATATACTTTATTTTCTTGGTCATATTCATATCTAACTGTTTGAAGATTTGAATGTGGTATTGTTATTGATGTTGCTGTTCTTGCATCTTTTAAATCAAGTTCATCTGCTGTATATTTTAAAACACTTTCCTTGTCAGATGTTGTTCTATATCCTTTTTTTGTAGCAGATGCCAATATATTTTTTGTACTTGTTACAGCATTATGTGGTGCATATTTTTTCTTACTTCTCCAGAAAGTTGAACCATCTTCATAAATACCATTGATATTATGTATCGAATATTTTTTAATGTCACTTTGTGCTTGTGGACTCCATCCAAAATGTACATATATAGCATCATTTTCCATAGCATAATCTAAGAAATAATGTCTTGCACTTCTAACAGGTCCTATTAACTCTAAGTCTGCACCTTTATATAGAGCCATTAGTCTTGTTTCTCCACCTTCTACAATGATTTCATATACTAAATATGCTTTGTTCAATCCTGCCTGTGGCCATGCTTGATTATGATTGTCATACATAACAGCAATTGGTCTATCATTTCCTTTATAAATTTGTACTTCTTTTTCTTCTACTGGCGTTACTAATACAGTTGTTTTTTCAGCTTGTGTATCTATTGGTTTATTTTCTTCTTTATCTTTAACTATCTTATACCCCCAAAACTCCACTAGCTACTAAAATTAAAATAACTAAAATGAAAATTAATATTTTTGTATTGCCTTTTTCCATCTGCTCTATTCATCCTTTCTATGTTTCGTCTCTACTTATCTTTAGTTGTTTTAAAATTGCTTCTTCTTTTTTTCTCATTAGTTCTTTGTCTTGTTCTTCAATATGGTCATAACCCATAAGATGATAAAAACCATGTACCACCATATAGCTCAACTCTCTTTCAAAGCTATGTTCATATTCTTTAGCTTGTTCTTGTACTTGTTCAATAGATATTACTATATCTCCTAACATATCTTCAAAATTGAAGTCTTGCATTTTAATCTTATTTTCTAGTTCTTGTTTTTCAAATACAGGAAAAGATAGAACGTCTGTAGCTCTATCTATATTTCTATACGTCTTGTTCAATTTTCTAATATTCTGTGGTGTTGTTAATGTTATTGTTAGTATCAAATTGCTATTCTGTAAATTTTCTTTTTTATAGCATTCTTGCACTACTTTTCCTATTATTTCTTCATATTTTTGGTTTTCCGCTATTCCGTTATACACAATCTCAAACATTTTTATACATGCACCTCATTAATTATTTCTTTTATTGCTCCTTTATATTTTCCTGAAGATTTGAAACTATTTTTAATTTCTCGAATTGCTCCGTAGTCTACTAGTTTTCTCTTATAATATTTTTCTAACTTTGTATAATCTACTTTTGTATTATGAAGTTTCTTTAGGTCTTCCTTTATAAATAAAACTTCTTTCTGCTTTACATATTCAACAAAATTTGTTTCTTTTAATGCTAAATTTTTTTGATACTTGTCCCAAATTTTCTTGAATTTTTCTCTCTCTTCTAAGTCTTCCCAATATACTTTTGTTGATAATAGCTTTGTATAAAAATCCTCAATTAATGTTATTAGCATTGAATATGCTCTTTCACGCTTATTTGCAATTTTTGTATCTTGTAATAAAGTTCTAGCATCTTTTAGCATTTTTTCATAGCAATGTTCTGCAACAATTAAAGGAATACTATGTGTAAATAATTTTCTGCTAATTCTTAATAAAATCATGTTTTTTTCTATAATATCTCTTGTATCTAATTTTCCTACTGTAAATCCTTGAAATCTTTCATATTCTGTTTCTATACCTTTAAATTCTTCTGGATATTTCTCAATTTTTAGTGATAAAATACTTTGCACATATTCTTCTAATGTATAAAATATTTTTGTATAAATCCACTCTTTTGTTGAATCATATATATTTGTTCCATCAGCTAATTTAATAGAATAATTTTTTAGAATTGCTTTGTATAAAGCATCCATTTTATATAGATAAAAAGATGTATATTTTTGTAAAATTTTTTCTTTTGCATTTGTGCGAATTCCATCCCAGTCTAACTCAATTAAATATTTTTGTTTGCGATATTTGTATTCTGTATATTCTTTTTCTTTTAAACTTGTTACTTCATAATATTTTGACATTGCATTTTTTTCAAATTCTGATGCTACTCCGTTTTTTACTTTTTTGTAAATTGAATCCATAATATGTTTATCTAATGCTTCCAAATAAGCAGTATATGCTGAGTCAAATTTTTTTTCTGCTTCGTCTGAATTTCCTTGCTCATTCTCTTTTGCATATATTTCATATGCTTTTAACATCGCATTTCTTTTCATAGCAATAAACATTCCGTTAATTCCAATTTTTGTTGGTATTAACATACGTGTTAATGTATTAGTGATTTTATTGAAAAAATTAGTATCTGCTCCTGTTATTCTTAAACTTCTTTCTTCCATATGCATCCCCCTCTTCAAAATACGATTTTTTCATTTGTCCCTATTTTCTCTAAAACTTCATAGGTTACATTTATTTCTATACCATTTTCTTTTTCATATGTATTGTTATATCTATTCATAATTTTAGTTTTATCTTCAATTTCTTCTTCTAATTCTTGCTGTAATTGTTGTATCCCTAGTTGTTTAGCTTCTTCTAAATTATATTCTTTTTCTTCTTCTACTAGCTCTTTATTCGTTATTTTTCTTATAGAAATCGGCAAATAGAAATCTGAAAATAATCTAAATTTTTTATCTGTTTCTATTGTATCATAAATTTTAAATTTTGAAACCCTTTTTGACAAATTTATTTCAAAATTATTAAATTTTATTGAATAAAAATTTTCTAGATTTCCTGTTTCCTTAGTTTCCGTAAATTTATATGGAATAAAAATATTTTTTGTATGCCAAACTTTTGCCTCAATTTCTCCTCTTGCATGTACATAATGCATTCCTGTATATTTTCCCTCTAACCATCCACTAATTAGTGTTGTTCCGTAAGTTACAGTATCTCCTGCTTTTACGTTTGCTGTTCCATTTTGTGCTTGTATTTTTGTTATAATTCCTTCTTTATTAGAAACAATATTGCAATAATCTGTGTCATCAATAATTTCTGGTTTATTATCTGCTTTTACTATACGCACAATAGCATTTGTACCCTTTAATTCTATTCCCATCCATGCAATATCTTGTCTTTCTAGTCTTATTTTGTTTATTATTTCTTTTGTATTCAATTTTGCTTTTAATTTTCCTGTGGTCAATCCTGCATTTGATATATCTTGATAAATATTTTCTAATTCTTTTCCGTTTTCTTCTTTTATTTCTATATTCCAAACAAAATTAGATAAGAGAACAATTCCAATAATAATAAGTATTGAAACTACTGCAAAGATTTTTCTTTTCTTATATTTATATAATAAAAATGGAACTCCTCTCTTTTTCTCAATTTTTACATGACATTTTAACTTTTTAGCAATTTTTGTAATTTCTTTAAAATCTTGTATTGATGTGTTAAAATATAGCTTTACATTTTTTTCTCTTTTTAAATTCCAAATTATAATTTTTTTGTTCTTACATATGTTAATTAATTTCTCAATGTAATACCCTTCTACTGAAACCCTAATATATCCAAAAATATAGCATAGCAAAATTTTAATAAACATTCTAGTCCTCCGTTAGTTTTTCAAATTCAATACCTTCTATCTTACCTGTTACTTTAATATCATCATTTGATAAATTTTCTAAATTGAAATCATATCCATTAAGATTAACTACTCCTGTAATTGTTTTTATTCTTACAAAGTATTCTTCATATTCCAAAATAGCTTGATAGTTTTCTATTATTACTTCATCAAATCCAATAATTGTAATTTTTACTTCATTAGAATAGACTTCTTTAGGTATTTCTAATAATTTGTCTATTTTTCTATGATATTTTTTTTTCATTTTTACTTTCATTCCTTTCTGATGTAACCTTTTCCTCTATTTTTCAAATTGGTCTAAAGAATAAAATTCATATCCTTGTTCTCTTGCCTGCTTTATGATTTCCGGTAATATTTCTGTATTAGTTTTAGAATTTCCATGCAAAAGCATAATCTCACCAGGATGGAAGTTTTCTGTAATCATTTTTATTGCTTCTTGATTGTTTGGTTGGTTATTTTCTTCCCAATCTTTATAGGCAAATGACCACATAACAGTTGTATATCCCAAATTGCTTGTTGCAATTAAACTTCTTTCACTATATTCTCCTTTTGGCGGTCTCATGTATTTCATTTCATAATTAAATTTTTCATATACTGCTTGATGTAATGTTAAAAGTTCTGTTTTTATTTCTTCGTCTGATATATCTGGCATGCTTTTATGTCTAGCACTGTGATTTCCAACAATGTGATTTTCATCTATCATTTGTTTTACTAATTCTGGTTGAGTATTTAAATAATGTCCTGTAATAAAAAATGTTGCTGGAACTTTATTTTCTTTTAATGTCTTTAATATCTCACTTGTATATCCTGCTTCATATCCTTGGTCAAATGTTAAATATATTTTTTTACTATTTGCATTTCCAATTGCAATTCCTTTATTTTTTGATAACGTTTCCAATCTACTTGCACCTAAATCTGGTTGTACATGTTCATTATTTCTTTTTATTCCCCAACCAATTTTTTCATTGCTGATTGCTTTTGCACTTACCAAAATTTCTTGGTTTGCTTCTTGCATTGATATTACACTTAAAGAAAAAGCACTTATACTTAAAACTATAATAGCAATTGCTTTAATTTTTTCTTTCATTTTCCTCAACTCCTATTTTCTTATCTTAATTTTATTAAGTAAATAAAATTTTATGATTTTTTCTTTTTTGTTTTTTACAGTTTTTTCCATTTTTGTCTGGTTCAAATAACATCGTCAATATCATTATTTTTTTATTGCTACTACTGATATTTCATTGTTTATCTTATACTTACAAATTCCCTATTGACAATACTAGCTTTTTGGTTTATATTGTAATTGATTTTGGAAAAAAATAGAAATTTTGTTGTATTTGTCTAATTCCATTTTTTTCCAATTATATTTGTCGTTTTGGAGGAGGCAACTTCATGTTGAACTTTGTTGTTTGTGATGATAACTTAGTTATATTAGATAAAATTGAAAAAATGTTGGAAAATATATTTATAAAGCATAATTATGATGCAAAGGTAGTATTTAAATCTGATGATTTTGATACTATTTTAAATTATGTGAATAACAACAAGACTGATGTACTTATACTTGACATCAATTTAAAGCAAGGCAAAACTGGTTTGCAAATTGCAGAAATGGTTAGACAGAAAAATAAAAATGTATATTTTATTTTCACTACTGCTCATTTGGAATATGCTATGATGGCATATAAATTTAAAACATTTGATTATATTGCTAAACCATTGATGCCAGAGAGAATGGAGGAAACTATTGTAAGATTATTTGAAGATATACAAGGTTTGCCAAAGAAATATATTAAAATTGATAATAAAAATACAATTATTGATGAAAATGAAATTCACTATATTAAAAGAGATGGTATGAAATTGATTTTTCATACTCCTGCACGTGATTATGAAGTATATAGTTCTTTTAATAAGATACAAGATTCGCTACCTGATAATTTTGTTAGATGTCATAAATCATTTATTGTTAATATAAATAATGTAACAAATGTAGACCCTGTGGAAAATAGATTGTATTTCCCAGAAAATGACTTTAGTGATATTGGTCCAAAATTTAAGAAGGATATAATGGAGGTTTTTAAAAATGATGGAATTTTTAAATAATATATGGATAGCAATAAGTACACCAAACGAGAATTTGATGAAACTACTTTCTATTCCTTTGCTTTTCATAGAAAGTAGTTTGAGTTTTTATCTGATTGTTACTACATTTAACTTAAAAGTTAAATCTAAAAATAAAATATTATATATAGTAACTACGGCCGTCTTATCCCTAATTATATCTATATTATTGCCTAACCCATTTAACATTTTATTTAATTATATTAGTGTATTTATTATTATAAAAATTACTTTAAAAACTAATCTCTTAAAAACATTTGTAGCAGCTGTACTTCCTACTATTGTATTCACAGTCGTAGAAACTTTAGTTTTTAAGCCATATATCACTTTATTAAATATTACATATGACGAAATTTTATCAACTGCTATATATAAAGTTCCTGTTACTTTGTTTATATACTTTATTGTATTTCTAATTACTTATATTATTAAACATAAAAAATTTTCATTAAACTTTCTAGATGATATTGATAAAAAATCTAAATCTTTGATTACATTTAATTTATTATTTGGATTAATTTATATAGCTATTGAAATTATTATAACAATGCAGTATATTGATACTTTACCATTAACTTATACTTTTGCAAATTTTATTATGTTATTATTATATTTTTTCATTAGTTTTTATAGTATTTCAAAAGTTATAAATTTGACAATGACTACTAAAAAATTAGAAAGTGCAGAAGAATACAATAAAACATTACGCATTTTACATGATAATGTTAGAGGCTTCAAACATGATTTTGATAATATTGTTACAACAATAGGTGGATACATTAATACAGATGATATGGAAGGATTAAAAAAATATTACGTTCAGTTACAGCAAGATTGTGAGAAAGTAAATAACTTATATATTTTAAATCCAAACAGTATAAATAATCCTCGGTATATATAATTTATTAACTTCCAAATATCATGAGGCAACCGAAAAGGGAATAAATGTTAATATTTATTATCTTTTAGATTTAAATGATTTACATATGCAAATTTATGAATTTGGTAGAATTCTTGGTATCTTACTTGATAATGCAATAGAAGCTGCTGAGCATAGTGAAGAAAAAATAATAAATATTTCTTTTAGAAGAGATTCAAATAATCATAGAAATACTATACTTATTGAAAATAGTTATTCTAACAAAGATGTAGATACAGAAAAAATATTTGAAAAGGGAATAACTGAAAAAGAAAATCATACTGGTCTTGGATTATGGGAAATTCGTAAAATTCTTTCTAAAAATAATAATATTAATTTATATACATCTAAAACAGACACTCTGTTTCAGCAACAATTAGAAATTTATTTTTAAAAATAGAAAAACAGCCTTAGGCTGTTTTCTTGGGATTACTCCATAATAACATTAGAGTTATATGTAGCTTAATTAAAACTAACGTTTTAACTAAGATTGATAATAAATTAATCTTTTTTGATTAAGCTTGCTGGCATTTTTGGTTGGTGTAGCACGCAAAATATGAAGCATGCTGTATTTGTAGATTTTGCATATTTTTCAGCAACTTTAGATAAAAATTTTAACATAGGAAATTCCTCCTTTTTAATTTTTTATATAATACAAAGCATTGCCGGCAAATGCTTTATGTATTACCTGTTACATTGTTGAAGTATTGTATACTTCATATCCATATTTATTATTAGTTATCTTATAGGCTAATCTTGTAATAGTACATGTTTGTATAAAATATCCTATTATAATGATATTAGAAACAATTTGATTATTTATTACTGCTGCTATAGCTAGTGCAATTGTCAATATTAAATATGATAAAATTTGTTTTTGTTTTCTATCTTTTTTCCTCAAAATTGGAACATTTTCTGTATCTGCGGGTGCATATAGTTTTATCATTATCATTCCAAAAATCCAAATACATATAATTGTTACTAGCTTTACAAAATTATCGAATACTATATATTTAGACAAGATCGCAGGCATACAATACATTGCTGTTGTTGTAATAATGCATCCAATATGTGTTTTCAAGTGAAATCCTCCCGAACATGCACGATATGGCATAATAATTAAAAATGTAATCAATGTTAGCTTAAATTCTCCTAGTAAATATGCAAGTCCTAGCATAATAAATAACTTCGGAATTTCACCAATAATATTTTGCAACCCATAATATATAATTTCGGCTTTTTCGTCATCAACATCTGGCATTTCTTTTCTCATCTTATTTGTGAGAAACATGCAAATTTTATCAATCATTTTTCTCACCTCTTTGTTTCTGATTTGATTTTATCATTTGCATGTCCACAAATAAAAAAAGTTTTACAAAACACTAAAATCATTTTATATGATTTTATTTTTTTAGTTTCATAAAACCTTTTTGTATTTTTATAAAATTTACATAATTTATTGAATGATATTAAAATTCCACTTCCATGTTCCTGTGTTTTGTGGAAATAATTTAAAATCTAGATTTTCATTACTAATTGGATGCTTAAATTGTAAGTGATATGCCCATAAAGCAATTTGCCTATTTTTTCCTCTTGTCCCATATTTTTGGTCCCCAAAAATGCTATGTCCACTATTTGCCATTTGTAAACGAATTTGATGATGTCTCCCTGTATATAAGTCTATTTTGACTAAGCTTAAATTTTTATCTTGCTTATATCCTAGTACTTCATATTCTAGTTTTGCATATTTTGCACCTTTTTTATCTTTAGTCACTACTTTACTTATATTATTTCTTTCATCCTTATATAAATAATCTTCTAAAATTCCTGATTTTTCTTTAAAGTTTCCATCTACAACTGCCAAATACTGTTTTTTCATATTTTTTTCTCTCACTTGATTACTTAATCTACTTGCTGCTTTTGATGTCTTTGCAAATACCATAACACCACCTACTGGTCTATCTAATCTATGTATCAAACCTACATATACATTTCCTGGCTTATTATATTTTTCCTTTATATATTGTTTTACAATCGAAAGCATATCTACATCGCCAGTTTTATCAGATTGTGATGGTATATTAACAATTTTTTCTACAACAATAATATGATTATCTTCATATAATACATTTAATTTTTCCATTTTATTCACTCCAACGGCCATAAATACCACAAGGTAAAACAAGTTTAGATTCTTCCATAGGAAGTCCTATTTCACCTGATTCTACTTTTCCTTTATATTTTTTTGCTATAGTTAGATATATTATATCTTCTAAAACCTTACTTGATATACCTGTTGTATATGAGTTTATTAAGAAAAATAATGGTTTTTTAGATAATACTTTTGTACACAATTCTACTAAATCATATAAGTTGTTTTCAAATTGCCATATCTCTCCATTTGCCCCTCTACCATATGATGGTGGATCCATAATAATTGCATCATATGTATTTTCTCTTCTTATTTCTCTATTTACAAATTTTATTACATCATCAACTATAAAACGTACTGGTCTATCTTCTAATCCAGATGATATAACATTTTCTTTTGCCCATGTTGTCATTCCCTTTGAACTATCTACATGGCACACAGATGCTCCTGCAGATAAGCACGCAACTGTTGCTCCTCCTGTATATGCAAATAGATTTAATACTTTAATTTCTGATTTTCTTTTTTCTTTTGCCTGTTTTATTGTTTCTATCATCCAATCCCAATTAACAGCTTGTTCTGGAAATAATCCTGTATGTTTAAATCCCATTGGCTTAATATTAAATGTTAAATCTTTATATTTAATTTGCCATTTTTGTGGTAATTTTTTATTAAACTCCCATGAACCTCCTCCTGTTTTACTTCTATGATATATTGCATTTATTTTGTTCCATTTTTCAGGAAAACTTCTTTGTTTCCAAATAATCTGTGGGTCTGGCCTTGATAAAATAATATCTCCCCATTTTTCTAATTTTTGTCCGTCTGCCATATCTAATATTTTATAATCTTTCCATTGGTTTGCTACTTTCATAATTATAATTATCTCCTTTGCTTGGAATATATATATTTTATCATATTTTTCTAATAAGTTCAAATAAACTGCTAATTATATAAAACTAGCAGTTTGTAATATTTTCATAAAATGATAAATCAGAAAAAAATTTATACAGGAAAACATTATAAATAGTATTATTATTAAACTCATGAATTTATGCTTCTTTACCTTTTGAATTACTCTACTTTTCCAATTTTCTTTTGGTATCTGTAATCGATTTACTCTACTATTATATGTAATCTTAAAAATTTCATCTTTCGCATATTCCATAAAAATCCACCCTTATTATATATATGTATAAATTATTCTAAATATTCCAAAATATTGAAAATTCTTTTTTTATATTGAACTTTTTTCTTTTTAATGTTAAGATTATATTGAAAGGACGGTATAAATATGAAAGAAGTCGTATTTGATTTTTATTCGCCTGTTGTTTTAAAATCATATAATTTAGATAAAACTATGCAATATCAATTAAATATTTTAGGAAGTTTAGATGTATTTACAAGAACTCATTGTGAAAATGTTGCCAATATTACTTGCCGTCTTTGTAATAGACTACATTGTAATAGAGGATTTACTGAATATTGTACAATTTGTGCATATTTACATGATATTGGAAAACAATTTATTCCACCTAGTATTTTGCAAAAACCAGCTAAACTAACTGATGAAGAATATGAAGTTATGAAAACACATACTACTATTGGATATGATATTTGTATGAATGATTTAAAATTAAGACCTTATGCTGCCGGACCAATTTACCATCATGAAGCTTTAAATGGTGCTGGTTATCCAAAAGGATTAACAAAAAAGGATATCCCATATGAAGGACAAATTATTAGAGTTGCTGATGAATTTGATGCTATTGTTAGTAAAAGACAATATAAATCACATATTGGTATATCCGATACTTTAAAAATTTTAATTGAAAATACCAAACCATTAAAACAAGATTCTAATAAAACAAATGCTGAAAATGCAAAACTTGGAAAAAATAATCCTACAATAGTAAAAGCTTTAATTTCTGTTGTTATAGAAGATACAGAATATGAAATATATTGTATAACAGAATATCTTAATACCTTAAAAGACACTTTAAAAAGATTGCAAACAGTTAAAAAATATGAAGAAAAAATGAAAAATGCAAAAACTGAAAAGAAAAAGCAATATTTTTTAGAAGGCATGAAAATCTTTTTAGAAAAAGATGAAACTGTTGAAAATTATCATACCATTTTAGAAGAATATGAAAATACTTTTGCACAAAAGCAAAAACAAATTGATTATCTTCGTAGTGAAATAAAAATTATAAAGACATTAAAAGTATAAAAATCAGGGAAATCCCCTGATTTTTCTTATAATCCAAAGCTAACTCCAAGAGCATTATTTATTTGATTTATTACTTTTTCATCTTCTATATGCCCTATCTTTTCTTTTAATCTACTCTTATCTATTGTTCTAATTTGTTCTGTTAAAATAACAGAATCACTTTTTAATCTACAAGATTTACTATCTACCTCTATATGTGTTGGGAGTTTTGTTTTTGTCGTTTGTGACGTTATTGCAGCTGCAATAACAGTTGGGCTATATTTATTTCCTAAATCGTTTTGTATAATTAAAACTGGTCTAATGCCCCCTTGTTCTGAACCTACTACTGGACTTAAATCTGCATAAAACATATCTCCTCTTTTTATTGTCATTATCTTCACTCCTAAGTTCATATATTGTCAAGTTTTATACTTTTTTTATTAGTTCGAAATAAAGATA
>CANQOU010000020.1 GCA_947625565.1 uncultured Clostridia bacterium | reverse complement strand
ATGCAGCAATTAAAGGATATGGAACAATAAAAGAAAATCCAGAACCAGGATTTAAATCAATATTAAATTTAAAAGACTTAAAAGATGGAGTACATACATTAAAAATTGATGTTATATCAGACACAGGAGAAACTCTTGCAACATATAGTAGAAAAATTTCATTAGTAAAATATCCTACACTAATGTATTTAGATAGGCCAATTGACAATTTTGTCACTGGTAGAAAAACAATTGAAGTTTCAGGATGGATTATGTCTGGATATGAAAATGCAATATTAAAAATAGAATTAGCAGGAAATAGTGCAAAAGAAATTTCAAGAAGGGCAAGACCTGATGTAATAAGAGCAATTACAGATTATGGAACAAGTGCTCAAAATCCAACACCTGGATTTAGTGCAAAATTTGATATTTCTAATCTAGCAGAAGGAAAATATACAATAAAAATAACAGCATCTAAAAAAGATGGTACAATATTATCAACTATTACAAAAACTTTTCAAATTAATCGTAAAATATTAAGAGGAATTGATGTATCAGAACATCAAGGAAAAATCAATTGGGAAAAGGTAAAAAATGAAGTTGATTTTGTAATAATTAGATGCGGATATGGAGAGGACAATCCTAAACAAGATGACAAAAAATACTTTGAAAATATTTCAGAATGCGAAAAATATGGTATACCATATGGAGTTTACATATATTCATATGCAACAGATTTAGAACATGCTAAATCAGAAGTAAATCATGTAATAAGATTATTACATGGCAAACAACCAACTTATGGAATTTGGTTTGATATGGAAGATGCAGATGGATATAAAGCACAAAGAAATGTATCTAGCCAAATGTGCAGAGACATTACTTATGAATTTTGCTCTATAATGAAGAATAGAGGATATAATGTAGGAATTTATGCAAATATGAATTGGTTTACGAATATACTAGAGGATTCACGTTTAGATTCATTTCCTAAATGGGTTGCACAATGGGGAAATAAATGTGATTACAAAAAGGATTATGTAATGTGGCAATACTCTTCTACTGGAACAGTCAATGGAATTCAAACACAAGTAGATATGGATTATTATTATCGTTAATAACAAGGAGGAAAAAATGCATGTGGATTATATATAGCATTTCTATGTTGATACTATTTATACTATTTTTAAGAATACATAAAACAGATAAAAGTCAAAACTTACTATTTGGGCTTTCTATAACAGTAATTATAGCTTTTTGTTATAACACCTTTATATGCTATTTATGCAGTACACTACATATTCCTTGTAATCTAACTACTTTGTCAATTTGCAATATCATAATGATATTGGGTATAAGTGTCTTTTGCCGCTTATACCCAAAAAGACAAAATTATTATATAAGAAAAAAGGATTTTATTTTTTGCTTAGTAATATTATTTATGGTAATAGCTATTGCAAAAGTACATTTTGGAGGATTTCCTTTTGAATTAAATTATGATTCAACAGATGCAGCAACACATTTTATTACGGCAAAAGAATTCTGTCATAATCAAAGTTTATTAAACAGAGTAGAAAATACCACTATTTTTGATTTAAAACTTTATATGCCAATTTCATATACAAATACGGGTATAGCATTTTTTGCAGTAATTTTTTAGAAGAATATCAATTGTATAATATTTATGTATTGATGGATTTATTTATTCTATTTATTTCAGGAATATCAATTTACTCTTTACTAACTAAGGACTCTGATAAAAAAGGGATAAATATACTAGCAGGAATTTTGTCAGTATTATATTTGTTAGCATATCAGTTAGATAGTATGATATTCGGATTTGCATATTTATCACTAGGATTACTTATAATTATAGCCATTAGCATGGTAATTAAATTAAGAGAAAAAGCATCTAATAAGGTAATCTGGATAATTTCAATGTTTTTATTAAATTTTGGACTGTTTTTTGGATATTATCTATTTGTACCAGTAGTATTTTTATCAGAAGGAATTTATATACTATTAGAAATGATAAAAAACAGAAAACAGCTTAAATTATTTTCTAAAAAAAATATACTAGAAATCCTAATCACATTGGTACTACCATCATTGATGGGATTTATATATTTTATTATACCTACACTTGGAAAAATAAATTCTACAATAGCTTTGGAAGGACATATATATCGAGAATTATATGCTAATTTTTTATTTTTACTTCCATTTACAATATTTTACATTATTAGTAAAATTAAACAGAAGAAAAATGATTTTGTAACAATTACATTATTAGTAGGAGGGATAATTACACTTATACTATTTTTTATAGGAACATTTACAGGCAAAGTTTCTTCATATTATTATTTTAAAATGTATTATATGCTATATATTTTCTTCATAATTGCTACTTTTAGAGCAATAGAAGAATTATATCAAGAAAAAACAAAAATATTTATACAAATTATTACTGGAGTATATGTTATTTGCATAATATTTAGCTTATTTGATATTGATAAAAAAATAGCAGATAAGTCATTAAACTTTAATCAAAAACCTAGAATGGAAAGTTTCGTATCAATATATAGTGATAATTTCAGCAAAATGAATCCAGAAAAGAAAATTTGTACACAAGATATGTTAGATATAATTTATTATTATGCTGAAAATATTAAAGAAGATAAAAACTCTGTTATGGTTAAAGGAAATAATAGGTTACAAAGATGGATGTATGCTTTATTTGGCGTAACACATCATCCTGATTACTTATCTTTTTCAGAGCCAAGTGTATGGAATACAACAGAAGATTGGCTAAAGACAGATAAGAAATACTTAATTGCCTTTTATGAAGAAAAATTAAATTTAGATAATCAAGATAAATATGAAGTTTTATTATTGAATAATGATGGATGTATTTTAAGGAGGAAAAATTAAAATTATGGAAATATTAGTAGGTTTTAGTGGATTTGTTGGTTCAAATATATGTTCAAAACACAATTTTGATGGATTATATGATTCAACAAATGTTAAGGATTCTTATGGAAAGTGCCCAGATTTATTAGTTTATTCTGGAGTCCCTGCTCAAAAATTTTTAGCAAATAAAGAGCCTGAAAAAGATTTTGAAATTATTAGAGGTGCAATTGATAATATTAAGAAAATAAACCCAAAAGAAATTGTTTTAATATCTACAATAGATATTTATAAAAATCCAAATGGAGCAAATGAAGATACTTTTGTTGATACTGAAAATTTACAACCATATGGATATAATAGATATTATTTAGAACAATGGGTTAAGAAAAATATTGAAAAGCATTTAATTATACATTTACCAGGTTTATATGGAAAAAATATAAAAAAGAATTTTATATATGATTTTATTAAATTTATTCCATCGTTATTAACTAATGAAAAATATGAAGAATTATTAAAAAAAGATGATTTCATAAAGAATTATTATATATCACAAGATAATGGCTTTTATAAATGTAAACACTTATCTAAAGAAGAAGAAAAAAATTTAAAAGAGTATTTCAAAAAAGTAGGCTTTAGTGCATTAAATTTTACAGATAGTAGAGGGATTTATCAATTTTATCCTTTAAAACTTTTATGGGAACATATAAGCTTAGCTAGAAAAAATAACTTACAAATATTAAATCTAGCTACTGAACCTATATCAATAGCAGAAATATACAAATATATCACAGGAGAAACATTTTTAAATGAAGTTTCAGAAAATATACCATTTTATGATTTTAAAACAAAAAATGATAAAATATTCGGAGGAAAAAATGGATATATCCTAGATAAGGAATTTATTTTAAAAGATATTAAAGATTTTATTAACGAAAGTATAAAATAGAGAGGATTGTAATAGCAAATGAAGGAAGAAAAAGAACAAAAAAATGCACACACAAAAATTTTTCTATATGCAAGTATAATGTGTATAATTGCAATGTTAATTATATTAGCGATAAATGTTGGATTAAAGAGAATTATAAATTCAAATTTTAATCCTGTAAATGGTGACTTCCAAACTTACAATCCAATTAGAAGATTACTTGCAGGACAAACACCTTATAAAGACTTTGCTGTATATTTAGGAAATGGACATATGTTTTTATTATCATTTTTTCAATTGATTTTTGGTAATAATTTTACTATTAGTATGTTTAATACATTTTTGATTACAGTAGTAATATTTGAATTACTAGTGTTTACAGTTAGTTATTTTATAAGCAAAAATAAAAAACAATCATTATATGTAGCATTATGTGCAATAATTTTTGATTTATTTATGATAGAAAAGGTTAGCACCATTGCAAATACTAAATATTATTATTGGTTTTTTACTGCTATATCACCCATAAATTCAGCAAGACTTATTAGGAATGGAATTGTAGTTTTAACAGTATGTTTTATTTGGTTTGGAACTAAATATATTAACACATCAAAAAGAGAGTTTATAGTTAAGAATAAAAATATATTAGAAAAAATATATTGGGCAATCATAGCAGGATTTACTATTCCTTGGAGTAATGATGGAGGAATCGCTGCATACATTACTATGTCTTTTATTTATTTTGTTTTACTTATAAAGCAATATAAAACCAATATAAGATCAATTCTTATGTATACTTTAATGTATATAGGCATTAGTTTATTTACATTATTTATTGTAATAACAATTATTACTAGAGGAAATCCAATGTCTTGGCTAAACTTTACACTTGGAGTTAGTTCTTATCAGAAATGGTATTATAATGATGCATATAGTAAAATGAATATTCATTTAACAGATATAGAATTAAATATTGAACATATAATGATGGGAATATTAGCAATATATTATATATATAAAATTGCTAGAGCAAAAAGTAAATCAAATGTAATGAGATATTCTATCTTATCAATAATTGCTATTCAACCTATCTTGTCGCGGATATTTATATCAATTTTTATCAGGAGGAAGCACTAGTGAGGTATTAGGCTTAACATTATTTGTATTTCTTTTTACATATATCTTTACTGGCATATGTAAAATATGTAAATGGAAAATAATTAAAAATATTGCTAAAACAGCAATAATTATAGTATGTGGAATTATAGTGGTTGGACGTACTACAAATACAGTAATGGTTTTTAATAACAGAAAAAATGAAAATCCAATATATATAGAAGAACTTGGAGGATATTTTACAGAACTTGGTGATAGTATTGTGGATGCAAAAAATAGAATAGGAAATAGCAAAATATTTTCAACGTATGCAACTGCAATTGAAGCAGCAACAAATCAATTTCAGCCATCAGGAACAGATTATATCATACATGTTTTAGGAGATAAACAAAGAGAAGAATATTTAGAAAACTTAAAAAAAGGAGAATTTGATTATATTGTAACAACTGATAAGGATTATAATAGATGGAGATATTGGATAAAAAATGCAAATTGGTTTTTCTATAAAGAATTCTATAAAGACTATATACCAGAATTTTCTACAGAATATAATGTATTTTGGAAAAAAGCATCAAAAGAGAAAATTTCTGAAAAAGCAGATATTAAAATAGAAACAAAAGACCTTTCTACTAAAAAAATCAAAGTTGAAACCGAAAATCCTAACTTTGATGGAATTGCAAGTGTAAAAATATCATATAAATCGCATTTTAAAAAAGATTTTTGGAAAAAACTTATAATAAATCGCTATGTCACTGTTAATGATATTTCAGGTAAACTATTGACAGATACAGGTGTTGTTAATTATAATATACCTAATAAATCAGAAGAGTACTACATTCCCATAACAATAATAAATGGTGTTGGAGAATTGGAAATAAGTTCATATCCGTTTGAAGATACAACATTTGAACTTGATAATGCAGAAATATCTGAATTGTTTGATGTGAACTTTAAATATTGCGTAGCAAGTAAAAATCATAATATATTTGGAGATACTTTATACATTGATAATTCAAAAGAAAATCAAGTGATTTTAGAAGATGCTAAAGCAATAAAATTAGGAGATATACAAGAAGAAATTTCAGAAATTTCCAAAGATGACAATTTTATAAAATTAAGAATAGATAAGAATATTGAAGCTTTTGCATACCCAAATTATTTTGAAGTTATAAATGAAGGAGAATAAAATGAAATTATCCATATCAAATATTGCATGGTCAAAAGAGCAGGACTGTGAACTATATAATATTATTTCGCAAAAGGGATTTAATGGAATTGAAATTGCACCAACTAGAATTTTTGAAGAAAATCCTTATGAAGATATAGAAAAAGCAAAAAAATTTGCCAAAGAATTGTATGAAAAATATCATTTAGAAATTAGTTCAATGCAATCTATTTGGTTTGGAAAACAAGAAAAAATATTTAGAACATTAGAAGAAAGAAAAATATTATTAAAATACACTAAAAAAGCTATAGATTTTGCAGAAGCCATAAATTGTAAAAATTTAGTTTTTGGATGTCCTAAAAATAGAGTTGTTTTTAATCTAGAAAAAGACTATCAAACTGCAATAGATTTTTTTAAGGAAATAGGAGAATATGCACATAGAAAAAATACTTGTATTGCAATAGAGCCAAATCCTACTATTTATAACACAAACTTTATTACTAAAACTCAAGAGGCAATAAAGATTGTAAAAGAAATAAATTCTGATGGCATAAAAGTAAATTTAGATTTAGGTACTATGATAGAAAATAAAGAGGACCTTAGTATATTAAAAAATAATATAGACTTGATTAATCATGTACATATAAGTGAACCAAATTTGGAAATTATTAAAACTAGAGAATTACATTTGGAACTTATAAAATTATTAAAAGAAGAAAAATATAATAAATATGTTTCTATTGAAATGAGAAATGGCAATACTATAGAAAATATAGAAAAAGTTTTAAACTATATTTATCAATTAGGGAAGGAAAGTTAAATTTATGGATTATACAAATATTGAAGGTGTACCAGATTTTGAATGTCAAGAATATCAAGAAAAGAAAACAAAATACTGTGTTTGTATTCCAATTATAAATGAAGGTGAAAGAATAACAAGAGAATTAGAAATTGCAAAGAAACATAATATACATCAACTTGCTGATATAATAATATGTGATGCAGGTTCAACAGATGGCTCAACAGATTCAAAACTATTACAAGATTTAGGAGTTAATACACTTTTAATAAAAAAAGGTCCTGGAAAACAGGGAGCACAATTAAGAATGGGATTTTGGTGGGCCTTAAATAGAGGATATGAAGGAATTATCACAATAGATGGAAATAACAAAGATAGTATAGAAGATATACCACATTTTATAGAAAAATTAGAAAAAGGATATGATTTTATTCAAGGTTCTCGATTTATAAAGGGGGGACAAGCAATAAATACACCATTGGTAAGGTATCTTTCTGTTAGATTGTTACATGCACCAATAATATCTCTTACTGCAAGAAAATGGTATACAGATACAACAAACGCTTATCGTGCATATTCTAAAAAATATTTAGAACATCCTGATGTTAAGCCTTTAAGAGATATTTTTATGACATATGAATTGTTAGCATATCTTTCTGTAAAAGCAGATAGATTGCATTTAAAAACATGTGAAATTCCTGTAAGACGTGAGTATCCTAAAAAAGGAAAAACTCCAACTAAAATTAGTGCAGTCAAAGGAAATAGTGAATTACTAAAGATATTATTTAATAATATGTTTCATAAATATGATGTAAAATAGCTATAAAAGGGGGATAAAAATGACATATGACAAAATAATAATCGGAGCAGGAATTTATGGTCTTTATTCTGCACTATTTTGTGGAGAAAAAGGACAAAAAATATTAGTATTGGAAAAAGATGCAGAGGCTTTTAAAAGAGCAACATATATCAATCAAGCACGTGTACATATGGGCTATCATTATCCACGTTCACTTTCTACTGCAATTAAATCTGCAAAATATTTTGAAAGATTTAACAAAGCCTATGGCTTTTCAGAATTAACCAAATTTAACCAAATTTATGCAACTTCAACAAATTTTTCTTGGACAAATGCAGAGCAATTTAGAAAATTTTGTAAAGCAGCTGATATAAAATGTGAAGATGTACCTAACGGAAAATACTTTAAAGAAGGTACTTGTGATGGTAGTTTCTTAACAAAGGAATATACATATGATGCACAAATTTTAAAACAATATTTTTTAGAAGAAATAAAAAAGTTGAAAAATGTTGAAATAAAATATAATTGTGATATAGAAAAAATAGCAAAAAAACAAAATGCATATGAAGTTAAATTAAAAACTGGAGAAAGTTTTCAAACATCGTTTTTATTAAATGCAACATATGCATCTGTAAATCAGATTTTAAATATGCTTGGGTATGAACCATTTAAAATTAAATATGAGTTATGTGAGATTATATTATGTACAGTAAGTGAGAATCTAAAAAATACAGGTATTACAGTTATGGATGGACCATTTTTTTCTATAATGCCATTTGGAAAAACAGGGTATCATTCTTTAACTTCTGTTACTTTTACACCACATATTACAAGCTATGATACTTTACCAACTTTTGAATGTCAAAAAAAATCTGAAGGCTTTTGTACACCAGAAAAATTAGGAAATTGCAATGATTGTCCAGCAAAACCTAAAACAGCTTGGAGCTATATGTCAAATTTAGCAAAGAAATATTTGAAAGATGAATATAAATTTGAATATAAAGAATCTCTATTTTCAATGAAACCAATTTTAAAAACTTCAGAAATAGATGATTCAAGACCAACAGTTATAAAGCAATTTTCTACAAATCCAACTTTTATAAGTGTATTATCTGGTAAGATAAATACAGTATTTGATTTAGATGAGGTGTTAATATGATTACAAATAAAGAAAAGAATTTTATTTCAGCAGTTGTGTATGTACATAATAATGAAAAAGAAATTGCAAATTTTTTAGAAAATTTAAATAAAAAATTAAATGAAAATTTTGAAAAATACGAAATTATATGTGTAAATGATAAATCTATCTAACAAAATGAGTACCATGGTTAATATTATCAATATGAGCTATTATCAAGGAATAGAATTGTCAATGAATGCTGGCGTGGATTTAAGCATAGGAGACTTTGTATATGAATTTGATAATATAAATATTGACTATGATTTAGATGTCGTAATTCAAGTATATCAAGAAACTTTAAAAGGATATGACATAGTTTCAGCAACATCTAATAGAAAGAAAAGATTTAGTTCAAGAATTTTTTATAAAATATTTAATAAAAATTCTAATAGCATGTATGCAATACATACAGAAACATTTAGAATTCTTTCTAGAAGAGCAATCAATCGCGTAAAATCTTTAAATACTACAATTCCATATAGAAAAGCTATATATGCAAATTGTGGTTTGAAATTAAGTCATATATATTATCCATCATTGAAAAATAGCAATTCTAAAATGACAAAAGAAATACAAGATACTAGAAAAGATTTAGCTGTAGATTCAATTATTCTGTTTACAGATGTTGCATATAAACTAGCGATTATAATGGCAATTATCATGATGATTGTTGCAATAGGAACAGGTATATATACAATATATATTTTCTTATCTTCACAGCCAATTGCAGGTTGGACAACAACTATGTTACTTTTATCATTTGCATTTTTTGGAATATTTGCTTTATTAACACTTATGATTAAATACTTAACAATTCTAATCGACTTGATATTTAAGAAACAAAAATATTTGATTGAATCAATTGATAAAATAACCAAATAGTAATAAAGACCTAGATTTATCTAGGTCTTATAAATTTATTAAATAATCTTAAAAATAGTATAATAGTTCTAATTCTTTCTTTTTTTATTAAATATAATAAAAGAGATATATGTAAATTTTTTATATATTCTTTTACATATTTATTTTTATATGGATCATCTCCAAATTCATTAAATTTTTTACAGAATAAAGGTATCAATCTTAATTGTTCTTCTTTTGATAATTCAGAAATAGGATAAATAAGTAAATCTAACATCTGATATTTATAGATAGAACCTTTAAGCTGGAATTGAATATCTTTTGCTAGGACTTCGGAATATTTAAAACAAATTTTAGCCGTATCAAAAACAGCAAAGCGTTTTTCATTAAAACCACTATTTTGAATAGAACCAGAACGCTGAAAATACTTATAAAATGGCTTATCAATTTTATAAATAGATTTTGCTCTTGCAAACAAAATTGGTGTAATTGCAATATCTTCATTATTTAAACCAACTGGAAAAATAAGACCATCATATAATTCTTTTTTTACAATTTTATTCCAAGATGCGGCCATAAGAGGAGTATCTATCATTTTGAAATAATCTGTATCACGATTAGGATTTGTGCAAGAAATAGCTGATTTTTTACCATCTTCGTAAACTAATTCTACATCACAATATACTGCATCTGCATCTTTTTCCAAAGCTAATTCAAGCATTTCTTTATGCATATTCTCGTCAACATAATCGTCAGAATCAACAAATGTAATATATTTACCTTTAGCTTTTGATATACCAAAATTTTTAGCGTCTGATAAACCACCATTTTGTTTTTTAAAATATTTTATTATATCTGGATATGTCTCTTCAAATTTTTTTATTACATCCTCTGAATTATCAGGAGAACCATCATTAACTATAATAATTTCAGTATTTTTAGGAATATTTTTTAGGATGCTATTTAAGCATTTTTCTAAATACTTTTCTGTATTGTATACGGGAACAATTATTGAAAGATTTAATTCTGTATTGTTCACAATCAATGTACCTCCTTTTACATTCTAATTGCTTTAATATAATCAGTTTTATCTAGGTCTTATCAATTTATAAAATTTTAACCAGCGTACAATTGCTTTAATTTTTTCTTTTTTCATTAGCACTAATAAATGCTTTACATGCAAGTTTTTAACATATTCTTTAACATATATGTTTTGGTATGCATCTTCTCCAAGTTCATTATATTTTTTGCAAAAAATAGGTATCAATTTTAGTTGTTCTTCTTCAGATAATTCAGAAATAGGGTAGATAAGATAGGCCAAAATTTGATGTGTATATATTGCACCTTTTATTTGTATTTGAAGTTCTTCTGGCAAATCTTTTGCTTGATTAAAACAGATTTTAGCAGCATTAAATATGGCAAAACGTTTCTCATCAAATGTACTATTTTGAATAGAATTAGAACGTTGAAAATATTTATAAAATGGCTTATCAATTTTATAAATAGATTTTGCTTTTGCAAGCAAAATAGGAGTAACTGAAATATCTTCATTTATTAAACCAACTGGAAAAGAAAAGTTATCATATAATTCTTTTTTAATCAATTTATTACAAGATGCAGCCATAAGAGGAGTGTCTATCAATTTGAAATAATCTGTATTACGCTTAAAATTAGTACAATAACTTACATATGTATCTCCGTTTTCATAAACTTTTTCTATGTCACAATATACAACGTCTGCATTTTTTTCCATAGCTAATTCAAGCATTTCTTTATGCATATTCGCATCAACATAATCATCAGAATCAACAAATGTAATATATTTACCTTTAGCTTTTGATATACCAAAATTTTTAGTATCTGCTAAACCACCATTTTGTTTTTTAAAATATTTTATTATATCTGAATATTTCTCTTCAAATTTTTTAATTATATTTTCTGAATTATCTGGAGAACCATCATTAACTACAATAATTTCGGTCTTTTGAGGAATGTTTTTTAGGATGCTATTTAAACATTTTTCTAGATACTTTTCTGTATTATATACTGGTACAATTATTGAAAGGTTTAATTCTTCATTATTCAAGACCAAAACGCCTCCTTTCATTTTCTCTTCTTTGATATACCAATTTTTTAACATCTTCTGACACATCTACAGCATTTAAAATATAATCCTGCATACGACAAATTTCTTCAAATTCTTGTGCACCTGAAGTTGTTAAAGTGACTGATTTTTTTTGCATACGATGATAATTTAAAGAATCTCTAAAATATGAAATGCTACCATGTTCTAATATTTTACTATAAAAATACCAGTCTCCAGCTAATCTAAATGTTTGAGCTGTTTTTAATAAATTATCATAATCAATATTAGGTAATTTTTTAAATACTACACTAGAAACATTTGCAATTGTGTTATTTATACACATTGTACTAGAAAGCTCGTCCAATCCAGAGCAATGATAATCTTGTTCCCATTTGCCACATTTAAAAATATCTATCCATACGCGTAAATCATTCATTAAAATGATGTTTTTCTCATCCATTGTTAGTGATTCACAATAAGAAATAACTGTATCTTCATTTTGAAAACCATTCATTATGGTTTCTAAAAAAATTGGAGAACAACTATCATCTGCTTCTGCTATCCAAAGATAATCTCCAGTTGATAGAGAAAATGCTCTTTGCCAGCCACAAAATACATTACCACTGTTTACATCATTTTTAATAAATTCTATTTTTAAATTAGGAAATTTTTTATATAACTTTTTAATCTTTTTTTCAATAACAGCTACACTATTATCTTTAGAACAATCATCAATAATAATTAACTCATAAATGGGATATGTTTGATTAACAATGGAATCTATTCTTTCTATAATATAATTTTCATAATTATAATTTGGAATAACCACTGAAACTTTTTTTGGATTATCAATATTTAATTTTGGAGGAATATTTTTGTAAATATTTATTTTTGGTTTGAAAAAATTTTTAAATTGAAACATAGTAAAAATCAATTCCTTTCTCGTGAATTTTAACCATTGATTATTTGCTCATATTATATTATAAATAACATAGTAAAGTCAACCAATATAGTGAATTAAATTTTTATAGTATAAGCATTGCCTTTTTTGGGTATTTTTGATATACTAATGTCATAATTTAGTTTATATCCTTGAAAGGAAAGATGTTAAAATGAATCAAAATAAAATTACAGTAATAGTACCTTGCTATAATGTAGAAAAATATGTAGAAAAAAGTATAGAATCTTTGTTAAATCAAACATATAAAAATTTAGAAATTATTGTAATAGATGATTGCTCAACAGATAATACATATTCAGTATTAAAAAAATTATTAAATAAAAACAAAAATAAATTTGCTTTATATAAAAATGATAAGAACAGAGGATTAGCATATACAAGAAATAGAGGAATAAAACTAGCAAATTCAAAATATATTGGTTTTTTTGATTCAGATGATTATATTGATACTAATTATTATGAAACATTGATGAACACAATGAAAGAAAAAAATGCAGAAATAGCTATTTCTGATATACAACTTGAAACAGAAAATGGAAAAATACTTTCTACTTTAGATACTACTATTGATGCAGAAAATTCAGATATAAAATTAGCAGTTATAGATACAGGAGCAGCCGCTTCTGCATGTAATAAACTATTTAAAAAAGAAACAATTGAAAAATATCCTTTTCCAGATGGAAAAATAAATGAAGATATTGCAACAACTTTTCCAGCTATTTTACATGCCAATTCTATAGCATATACAGACAAAGTAAAATATCATTATATCCAAAGGAATAATTCAATTCAACATTCTGAATTTTCAGAAAAAAGATTCGACATAATAAAATCAGTAGAATTAACATTAGAAAGAATAAAAGATGTAAAAAATTATCAAGAATGTAAAAATATAATTTTGTACCACCAAATTTTGATGTTATATGTTTTTGTAATAACACCTTTAAAAGGCTTTAAAAATAGACAAAAATATTTAAAAATGTTTATAAAAGAACAATCAAACATTAGAATAGAAAAAAATAAAGCAGTAGTAAAAAGATATCTTTCAACTTTAAGAAAATTAAAAAAAATATACTGGTATATGGTAATAAATTTATTAAGGCTAAAATCTGCAACATTGATAAATTTGTTAGTAAGTGTAGCTCATATTATTGTAAAATTAAAACAAAAAACAGTTATAAAAAAAGATGTAACTTTCTTAGACATTATAAATGTTGCAAAAAAACAAAAAGAAAAGAAAAAATCCAAAATTTCTATTTCTGTTGTAGTTCCAAATTACAATTATCAAGAGTTTTTATTGCAAAGAGTTTATAGTATCTTATACCAAACAAAAAAAATAGAAGAATTAATTTTATTAGATGATTGCTCAACAGATAATAGTAGAGAAATTATTGATGAACTTGTAGAAAAACTAAAGCCATATATAAAAGTTAGAAAAATATATAATGAAAAAAATACAGGAGTTGCTTTTAAACAATGGAAAAAAGGTTTTGAATTAGCAGAGAGTGACTATGTATGGATTGCTGAAGCAGATGACTACTGCAATAAAAACATGTTAAAAAAACTTATTAAACAGATAAAAAAAGATAACAAAACAACTATTGCTTATGTTGACACAGCATTCATTGATAAAGATGGAAAAATTGTATTAAAATCAATTAAGCCAGAAAT
>CANQOU010000019.1 GCA_947625565.1 uncultured Clostridia bacterium | reverse complement strand
AACATTTTATAGTGGAGCGATTAAAGGAGATATTACAATTTTAGATGATAATGGTAGAGCAAGTAGTATTAGTCCAGTTCCTCAAATTATAAGAAGATATATTGCAAGTCGGAAAAGATTTAAGTTTACTTTCTGGAGTAACAGAGGAACAAATTAGAACATCAATAGATAGTTTTATAAGTAATTTTGATAATACAAATATTTATAGAGCATATGATAAACTTTCAATTGATGAAATTGATTCAATCTTTAAATCAATTGAAAAATTAAAAGAAACTTCAAAAGGAAAAAATGGAATAGATGATTGCTTAAATGATGATAGTTTGAGATTATCTACAGAACAAAAGGCTACAAAAGTTGTAAGGAAAACTATATTAGATGAAAAAAAATCAGAAAAATCATTAGAAGAAACAGAACAATCAAAATAGGAGAAAAACGTATGATAAATGAAAAATATGGTATTGCAATAGCTGAAACATTACATTATTTAAAAGGAATAAGTCAAGAAGATATTAATAAAATCCCAAAAAAATTTATGATATTTCTCAAAAAAAATGCATCAAAAAATTATTCTTGTAATTTTGATTATACAAAACCTTTAAAAGAATTTAATCTTACTAATGAAACAAAAGGTTTAATATCTATGATTTGTTTAAACTACTGGTGTGAAACAGAAGAACAAAAAATAAAATTTAGAAATCATTTAAATGTAAATGAACAAGCATATCAAGAAGCGTTAAAAATAAAGTATAATGGTGATGATATTTTTAGGAAAAAAGATATTAGTAATAATGAAGAAATTAAATCTAAAAATATAAATAAATTTCCAATTAAATTAGAAAAAAAAAATATATTTAAAAGAATACTTAATTCTATTATGAAAATTTTCAATAAAAAATGACTTAAATGAAATGCCTGATTTTTGGTTAATAGTTTGTTAATATATTTATAGTTGATTAGTATTTGTATCAATCGTGGGAAAAGCCAACGAGTTGTAAATATCTACGCCGTTGGCACCATAAGAACACCAAGTATTTTGAGAAAATCAAAACAGGGTGTTTTTTTATTTTAAATTAAAAATTTCATTAAAAAAGATATATGTTACTTGACGCACACATATCTAATAATATTATTTTAAGTTTTAAAATTTATAAGCCATGTATAGCAAACAAAATAAAAAAACTCATTCAAATGGAAAATTTTAATAAATATAAAATCATTTTATCACATTAAAATAAAAAAAGCAAATCGTAAAAAATATAAGAAAATAAGCATAATATCGAAAAAGTAAGATAAAATAATATAAATAGTAAAAACCTAAAAAAAACTGAATCTAGTATGTTTGAAACTAATATAAAAATATGCTACAATATAAATAACTTAATAGATAATCTTTTTTCCCTGCATAGTGCGTGTAGACAGAATTTTTAGAACCAACAAATTATGAAGAGGGACCGATCTCGAAAATATGGCGTGCATGCTCACCGTTTGTATTGTGAGAAGCCCAGGAGTATTTTGGTAGGTACCCACCTGTTTGTAGGAACAGGTCCTTAAAAATTCAAGACATCTTACGGCTAAGGCGGGGGATTTTTTTGCGTTCTTGTAAAAAAATATTGTCACATACTAATATCAATGATATAATAAGGAAAATAAGAGATAGCACAAAATCTTTTCCACGTTAAAATAAGGAAAGGATGGAGGTATAAAATGAAAATAAAAGAAGCAATAGAAAAAGGAGTAGTTGAATTAAAAGTAAAAGATATTGAAAGTCCGAAACTTAAGGCTAGGATGTTGATGCAATTTGTTTTAAATAAACCAAGGCAATATATTATTGTCAATGATATGAAGGAATTAAGTGCTCAAGAGGAAAAAAGATATTTTTCTGGAATTCAGAAATTAAGAAATCACATACCAATTGAACATATCACTCACCAAAAAGAATTCATGAAGCTTAGTTTTTTTGTAAATGAAAATGTATTAATTCCAAGACAAGATACAGAAACACTAGTGGAAGAAGTTATAAAAATAGCTAAAATAAGTAATGCAAGAAACATTCTAGACTTATGCACAGGAAGCGGAGCTATTGCAATATCACTTGCTAAATATATAGAAGGAAGTAAAGTGATGGGAGTAGATATTAGTAAAGAAGCATTATTAGTAGCGAAGAAAAATGCAATAAATAATGAGGTAGAAAGACAAATGTCTTGGATAAAATCAGACTTATTTCAAGATATAAAACCACAAAAATTTGATATTATAGTATCAAACCCACCATATATAAAAAAAGATATTATTTCAACATTAGAAAGGCAAGTACAAAAAGAACCTAAAATAGCTTTAGATGGTGGATATGATGGCTTAGACTTTTATAGGAAAATTATCAAAAAAAGTTATCAATATTTAAAATACAAAGGATATTTATGTTTAGAAATTGGATATGACCAAAAAATAGATGTTATTGAATTATTAGAAAACGAGGAAAAATATAGTGAAATTTATTGCAAAAAAGATGCATATGGTAACGACCGTGTTGTTATTGCTAGATTAAAGTAAGGAGGAAATATGTCATTTTCGTCAGATGTAAAAGAAGAACTAAGCAAATGCAATACATTAGCAGATAAAACACAAGTAAAATGTGAATTATTAGGATATTTATTAACTAATAACACAAGCTACATAAATGAAAAAACATTGCGTTATGCAACAGAAAGTGAATATAATATAAATCGATTTTCAAAGCTATTATCAAACTTAAAAATAGATCATAAAATTACAATTGAAGGAAACACATTTGTAATTACTGTAAAATTAAAAGAAGTACCATTTATACTTAAAATAGAAGAACTGGAAGAAAAACAAGAAAATAAGAAAAGTATAGTAAGAGGTGCTTTTTTGGGCTCTGGTTCTATGAATAATCCAGAAAATGTATATCACTTAGAAATAGGATTTTTAAATTCAAGAGATAGAGACGAAATACAAAAAATTCTAAAGACAGATTTTGACATCAATACAAAAAAATTAGATACATCAAATAAAAAAGCTATGTATATAAAAGACGGAGAAGAAATATCAAAATTATTAGCTCTTATGGGAGCAAGCAAAGGATTATTAAAATTTGAGGATATACGCGTTCAGAGAAATATGAGAGGTAAAGTTAATAGGCTTGTAAATTGTGAAACAGCAAACTTAAATAAAACTATAAATGCATCAATCGAACAAATTGAAGCAATACGAAAACTACAAAAAGAAAACAAATTTAATATGTTAGACGACAATTTAAAAGAAATAGCAATATTAAGAATAGAAAATCCAGACATCTCTCTTGCAGAACTAGGAAAAAAGCTAAAAAATCCAATAGGTAAATCAGGAGTGAATTATAGATTAAAGAAAATAATAGATATTGCCAAATCATAGGAAGGAAAAAGAATGCTAAAACCAGAACTAGGAATATATATACATATTCCATTTTGTAAACAAAAATGTATATATTGTGACTTTGTATCATTTTCAAATCAAGAAGAAAAACAAGCACAATATATAGAAAAAATATTACAGGAAATAAAACAAGAGAAGAAATTGCTTTCAAAATATCAAATTACAACAATATATATTGGTGGAGGTACACCATCAGCTATAAATTGCAAATATATAACTGATATTATGAATACAATAAAAAAAGTAGCCAATCTAGAAACTTTAGAAGACATAGAAGTAACAATTGAAGTAAATCCAGGAACTGTTACAGAAGAAAAATTACTTAATTATAAAAATTCTGGGATAAATAGATTGAGTATAGGACTACAGACTACAAATGACAAACTATTAAAAACAATAGGAAGAATACATAAATATCAGGATTTTTTAAATACATATAAAACTGCAAGAAAATTAGGATTTAATAATATAAATACTGATTTAATGATAGGACTGCCAACTCAAACCTTAAAAGATGTAAAAAAAAGTTTAGAAGAAATAATTATGCTAAAACCAGAACACATTTCTGTATATTCACTAATCTTAGAAGAAGATACACCAATGGAAAAATTAGTAGGACAAGGAAAACTAAAATTACCATCAGATGAGGCAGAAAGAAGACAATATCATTATGTAAAAAATATCTTAGAATTAAATGGATATATTCACTATGAAATATCAAATTTTGCATTTCCAACAAAACAATCAAAACATAATTGTAACTGTTGGGAGCAAAAAGAATATATTGGGTTCGGAGTTTCAGCACACTCATATATATCAAAAAAAAGATATTCTAACACAGATAATTTAAATCAATATATAGAGAAAAATTTAAATGAAATTAAAATTATAAATGAAATACAAAATCAAGAATCTCAAGAAAAAGAATATATGTTATTAGGATTAAGAAAACTAGAGGGAGTACAAATCACAAAATTCAAAGAAAAATTTGGAAAAAATCCAATATACATATTTAGAAATGAAATTCAAAAATTAGTAGAGCAAGGATTATTACAAGTAGACCTAGATAATATTTTACTTACATCAAAAGGACTAGACCTAGCAAATTTGGTTTGGGAAGAATTTATATAAAGGAGACTAACTATGAGGGATAGAATAAGAAATACATTAGAATGGCGAAAATTGGACAATTCAGCAAAAATATTTCCAATATCTGCAGGAAAAAAGTATAGCACTGTTTTTAGAATATCTGCAGTTTTAAAAGAACAAATACAACCAGAAATATTAGAAAAAGCAGTGAAAATAGCTTTAGAAAAATATAAGTCATTTCGTGTAAAATTAAAAAATGGATTTTTTTGGAACTACTTAGAACATAACACAAAAGAGCCAATTATAGAGCCAGAAACTGACTACCCTTGTAAATATATTAACCCAAAAACCAATAATCAATATTTATTTAAAGTAACATACTTTGAAAGAAAAATAAACATTGACATTTTTCATTCACTAACAGATGGAAATAGTGGAGCATTATTTTTTAAAGAAATTATTTATAACTATTTAGAAATGGCACATCCAGAAGAATTCAAAGAAGAAATAAGAAGCTATAGAAAAGTAGAATATACAATTGAAGACAGCTATATTAAAAACTTTGATAAAAAAGCTAAAAACAACAATTCTTCAAAAAAAGCATATTTACTTAAAGGAGGAAAATTAAAGTTAGGAGCTATATCAGCAATTCATGAAATTATTGATTTATCTAAATTAAAAGAAGAAGTAAAAAGCCAAAACTGTACAATTACACAATACTTAACAGCATTATTGATATATAGCATTTATCAAGTCAATTTTGTCAATCCAAAACACAGACCAATAAAAATTTGTATACCAGTAAATTTGAAAAAATATTTTCAATCAGAAACAATAACAAATTTCTTTTCATATATAACAATTGAAGCAGAGCTAGAAAAAGAAAAGTTAAATACTTTTGAAAAAATATTAGAATTTGTAAAAAAAGATTTTGAAAAAAGATTAACTCAAGAAGAAATAAAAAAGACAATGTCAGGAAATGTAAAGCTAGGTATAAATCCATTTATCAAAGCAATTCCATTAGTATTAAAAAGACCTATAGTCCGTCTGAGCTATTTAGAAATTAGAAAATATACAACTATGACTTTTTCTAATATAGGGAGAATAGGAATTATTGGAAAGTATCAACAATATATAGACAATTTTTTCATGCTAATTGCACCTGAACCAGCAGAAAAGATAAAATGTTCTGCATGCTCATATGAAAATAAAATAACAGTAACATTTACTTCAATTTTAAATAATAACAATATAGAAAAAGTATTTTGCCAATTCCTAAAAGATAAAGGAATTGATGTACAAATAGAAAGTAATGGTATAGATGAATAAAGGAGGAAATATGCTATATCCACAGAAACTAAGCCAAAAAAAAGGAAATTTAATTGTGAAAATTTCAATAGGAATATCAGTCATTATAGCAATTATTTTAGTTTTAATAAATCATTTTATAACTCCTAATATACAATGGGCAGGAATTGCCAATGCTGGTATAATATATATTTGGATTACAGTAATTTATGCAATAAACAAAAACACAAATATTGCAGGACATGTTTTACTTCAAATGATAGCAATATCTATATTAACAATATATATAGATTATAAGACAGGACTTAAAGGCTGGGCTGTTAATATTTCAATTCCAATTATTATCATTATAGCTAATATAACAATGTTAATTTTAACAATCATAAGTCATAAAAGATATATCCGTTATGCAATTTATCAGCTAGTCATATGTTTATTTAGCTTAGTACCATTCTATTTTATATATGAAAAAATAATAGTATATAAAATACTTAGTTATGTAGCAACAGGAATCTGCAGTATAAATTTTTTAGTAACAATTTGTTTATGTTCAAAAGAAGTAAAAGATGCTATTACCAGAAAATTTAATATATAAATAAAAAAACCGAACGACCTGTACAAAATTATGTAAAAACATTGCAATTATATTTAATTATTTATATAATGTGACAGATAAGGATGGATGAGTATGAATAAAACCAAAAGAAAAATATTTGAAACTTCTATGAAACTATTTGCTGAAAAGGGATATGATGCAACTAGTATAGAAGATATAACAGCAACTGTTGGAGTTGCAAAAGGAACTTTGTACTATCACTTTTCTAGCAAAGAAGAAATTTTCAATTTTCTAATAGAAGAGGGAATTAAACTATTACAAAATAGTATTGATATAAAAACGGCAAAACTTAATAATTATATTGATAAAATAAAAGCAGTTGTGTTAATTCAAATAAAAATCGTAGCTAAATATGAAGATATAATTGCTATTTTACTAAGTCAATTTTATGGTAAAGAAGCAAGAAATCAAAAATGCCAGATGCTAATTTATGAATATATAAATAAAATAGAACAAATTGTAGAACAGGGAATTAAAGAAGGACAAATAAAAGCTGGTAATTCAAAGGCAATTGCATCAGAAATATATGCACTAATTTGTTCTAGCTTAGTATATAAACTAAGAAATCAAGATACATTTGATGTAATGACATTATTTAAAGAATTTGAAACTACAGTTATCGAAGGATTAAAGATAAAATAGGAAAGGATGAAAATAATGAGAAAACCAAATCATAAATTTGATAAATTTACTGATTTAAAGGATATGCTAGAAAAATCAGGTGAAAAATTTGGAGATAAAACGGCATATATTTTAAAAACAGAAAAAGAAGGAGAATTTAAGAAAGTTACCCATAAAGAATTCAGACATCAAATAAATTGCTTAGGAACTAAATTGATAGATATGGGATTAAAAGGAAAACGCATTTCTGTTATTGGTGAAAATCGTTATGAATGGGGACTTTCATATTTATCAGTAGTTACTGGAACTGGAATTGTTGTTCCACTAGATAAAGCATTACCAGAAAATGAGATAGAAAGCTTGATTTTACGTTCAGAAGTAGAAGCTATTTTTTATTCTAATAAATATGACGATATAATGAAGCGTTTTTAGGAAAAGAATAATTCAAAAATAAAATATTTTATTTCTATGGATTTAGAAGAAAATAAAAATGACGTATATTCACTTTATCAACTAATAGAAGAGGGAAAACAATTATTAGACAAAGGAAATAGAGAATTTTTAGATGCTAAAATTAACCCAGAGGAAATGCAAATTATGCTATTTACATCTGGTACAACTTCTATATCAAAAGCAGTTATGCTATCGCATAAAAATTTAACAGCAAACATTATGGATATTGCAGCAACTATAAAATTAGATGAAAATGATATTATGCTATCATTCTTACCATTGCATCATACATTTGAATCAACAGTAGGTTTTTTATATCCACTTTCAAAAGGATGCTCAATAGCATTTTGTGATGGTATTAGACATATAGCACAAAATGTAAAAGAATATAAAATAACAGCAGTAATATCTGTCCCAGCTCTTTTTGAAGGAATATACAAACAAATTAAAAAAGGAATTCAGAAAAAAGGAAAATGGGAAACAGTTCAAAAAGGAATAAAAATTAGCAACTTCCTTCTTAAATTCGGAATTGATATTAGAAGGAAATTATTTAAAGAAGTACATGAAAATTTAGGGGGACATTTAAGACTTCTAGTAGCTGGAGGAGCAGCATTTGACCCTGAAATTGAAAAAGGCTTTATAGACTTAGGATTCCGTACATATCAAGGATATGGACTAACAGAAACATCACCTGTTGTAGCAGCAGAGGATGATAAATATACGAGATTGGGCTCAATAGGAAAAGCATTTCCAAGCCTTGATGTTAAGATATTAGAACCAAATGAAGAAGGAATCGGAGAACTAATGGTAAAAGGTCCAACAGTTATGCTTGGATATTATGACAATGAAGAAGCCACAAAAGAGGTTCTTGAACCAGATGGATGGTTTCGTACAGGTGATTTAGCTAAAATCGATAAAGATGGATTTATTTTTATAACAGGTAGAAAAAAATATGTAATTGTTCTACAAAATGGAAAAAATATTTATCCAGAAGAATTAGAAATATTGATAAACAAAATAGAAGGTATAAAAGAAAGTTTTGTATATGGAAAACCAGATGGTAATGATTTTAAAATATGTGCAAAAATAGTTTATGACAAAGAAGTAATGAAAGAGATTTATCAAATAGAAGAAGAAACTGAAATAAGAGAAAAAATTTGGGAAGAAATCAAAAAAATCAATAAAACAATGCCAGCGTATAAATATGTAAGAGAGATTTCCGTAACAGAACAAGAACTTATAAAGACTACTACACAAAAAATAAAAAGACATGAAGAAATGAAAACACTAGCATAACAGGATTTAAAGAAATTTAAAACAAAACATTACAAAAATGTAATCTTTTCGTAACAAAAATGTAATATAAAAATATGAAAATGTACTTGTAGTTTTTTGTAAATTATTGTATAATAAAAAAGAAATATGAAATACAATAAAGCGTAGGATGAAGGAGGTAGTTTACAGTGTCTAAAGCTGGCATAGTAAACGTGAGAATGGTAATCACGGAAGAAAAAATATTATCAAATATAGATAAAGTACAAAAATTGATAAATCCAAATAGCAAAAAACAAATTGTACAATTAGAAGAGGATACATATTTTAAAGATATGGTTGAATCTATAAAAACATATTTAAATGAATATCCTAAAAAGAAAAACTTCCCAAGTAGTGTATATAATGCTGCATATGGGTTAGTTGAATATGCAACCAATCAATTTGAGGAAAATACAAAACGAATTGAAGAACTAATTCGTCAAAGAGAAGAAAATATCTCTTTAGCTGGTCAATTAAAAGATTTAGTAGAAGTAGTAACTAATAAAGAAAAGGATTGGAAAGATCAAGTTAAAGCAGCAGAAAAGAATTTTTCAGAGGATATAATTGACACTTTAAACATAATTGGAAAATCAAAATCAGATACATCAGAAAACTACCAAGATGCTATTAAATTGATAAATGCAAGAATTAACAACCTAGAATCAAATTTACATATTGAAATAGATATGGAAAGAATTGAAGATAGGTCAAAAGCCTTAAGCTACATAGGAATTGAAGTAGCAGATGCATTAAAATCAATTCCAACACCAATTACAATTCCAACTCAAGAAGTTGAAAAAGAAGAAAAAGTACAAAAAGTAGTAGAAAAGGCAGAACCAATAGTAGAAAACATAGTAGAAAATAATAAACCAAAAGAAAATGAAGCAGTACAAGAAGAAAAACAACAATATGAAGAACAAACCACATTTGAAGTAAAACCATCATTATGGCAAAAAATTAAAAATTCTAAACTAGTTAGAGGAATAAGATATATTTTCAAAATAAAAGTAGTTTTAGATTACCCAGCACTACCAGAAGGTAAGGGAGAATAATTGAATAATATATAAAAAGTTCTTAGCAATTTTGCTAAGGACTTTTTGATGTAAAAATATATTAAAAAATGATACAAACCTATTGCCAAATTTTAAAAAATGTAATATAATTGCAACATAATTGTAATATAAATGAAAAATATGCGAAGGGGGAAGTATGTTGAAATTTGGACAAGATGTAGGAATTGATTTGGGAACAGCTACAGTTATTGTATATGTAAAAGGAAAAGGAATTGTATTAAGAGAACCTTCAGTTGTTGCAGTAAATAATAATACAGGAGAAGTTTTAGCAGTAGGTGGAGAAGCTAGAAAAATGCTTGGAAGAACACCAGGAAATATTGTTGCAACAAGACCTTTAAGAGACGGTGTTATATCAGACTATACAGTAACAGAAAAAATGTTAAAACATTTTATAGGAAAAGTTTGTGGAAAATTTATTTTTGCACCTAGAATAATGATATGTATCCCTTCACAAGTAACAGAAGTAGAAAAAAAAGCAGTAATAGATGCTGCAACACAAGCAGGAGCAAGAAAGGTTTATTTAATAGAAGAACCTATAGCTGCTGCTATTGGTGCAGGAATTGATATATCTAAACCTTGTGGAAATATGGTAGTAGATATTGGGGGTGGAACAACTGATATAGCAGTTATCTCATTGGGAGGCTCAGTAATAAGCGCTTCATTAAAAGTAGCAGGAGATAAATTTGATGAGGCAATTGTAAAATATATTAAGAAAAAACATAATATTGTTATAGGAGAAAGAACGGCAGAAGATTTAAAAGTTAATATAGGATGTGTATATCCAAAAATACAAGATTCAGAAATGGATATTAGAGGAAGAGATTTAACATCAGGATTACCAAAAACCATTACTATTCATTCAAGTGAAATGTTAGAAGCTTTGATAGAACCAGCAATGATGATTGTAGATGCTGTTCATAATGTATTGGAGAAAACACCACCTGAATTGGCAGCAGATATTAGTGACAAAGGTATTTATATGACAGGTGGAGGCTGTTTGATTGATGGACTAGACAAATTGCTACAAGAAAAAACTGGTATAAATGTTATGATAGCACAAGATACTGTATCTTGCGTAGCTTTAGGAACAGGAAAGGCATTAGAAAATTTAGATGCATTAGATGGAAAAGCAAAAAGGTAAAATATTAAAAATAGATACTTCAAGAGTATCTATTTTTTCGTCATAAAGAGCAAAAATTAAAATAGATATTAACTTGCAAAAGAATGAAAAATGGTTTAAAATATAAATACTATATAACAAAAAATGGAAGTGAAAAAAATGGAAAATGAAAAAAGAATAGTATTTATAACACTAGGATGTAAAGTAAATCAATATGAAACAAATGCTATGGCACAAAAATTGATAGATGCTGGATATAAAGTAGTAGAATATGGAGAAAAAGCAGAGATATATATTATAAATACTTGCACAGTAACAAATATGTCAGATAGAAAATCAAGACAAATGTTAAGGAGAGCAAAAGAAAATAATCCGGATAGTAAAATAATTGCAGTAGGATGTTATGTACAGGTATCAAAAGAAGAAATAAAGAAAATTAAAGAAGTTGATATTGTCTTAGGAAATGAAGAAAAAAAAGACATAGTTAAATATTGTGACAAGCTTTTAGAGAAAAAAACAGAAAATAAGGAAAATGTAGAAGATATATCAAAAATTAAGGAATTTTCAGAATTTGGGAAAATAACATATACAGAAAAAACAAGAGCAGTTATAAAAGTGCAAGACGGATGTGACAGATTTTGCTCATACTGTATAATTCCATATGCACGAGGAAGAGTTAGAAGCAGAAAACCAGAAAATGTCATAGAAGAAATTAAACGGAATTGCTAAAAAAGGCATTAAAGAAGTTGTAATTACAGGAATTCATGTTGCTTCATATGGAAATGATTTTGAAAACTCAGAAAAAGAATATAAATTAATTGACTTGTTAGAAGAAATAAATGAAATAGATGGAATAGAAAGAATAAGATTAGGCTCTATTGAACCATTATTGATTACTAAAGAATTTGTAAAAAGACTATCAAAATTAGAAAAAATTTGTGAGCATTTTCATTTATCATTACAAAGTGGGAATGATGAGACATTAAAGAGAATGAATAGGAGATATACTACTACTCAATTCAAAGAAATAACTGAAAGGCTAAGAAATGCATTTCCGAATGTTAATTTGACAACAGATATAATAGTTGGATTTCCAGGAGAAACAGAAGAAGAATTTAATAAAACATACAAATTTTTAGAAGAAATAAAATTTTATAAAATGCATATTTTTCAATATTCTCCTAGAAAAGGGACAAGAGCAGCGAATATGCCAAATCAAGTACCATCAAACATAAAAGAAAAAAGAAGTAAAATGCTAATAGATTTATCAGATAATAACGAGGAATTTTATAACAAGCAATATATAGGTAAAAAAGTAGAAGTATTATGGGAGGAGGAAAAAAATGGCATAAGTAAAGGACATACTTCTAACTATATTTTAGTTGAAAGCAACAAAGATAGAATTGAAAATAATATAGAAACAGTAGAAATAAAAAAAGCAGAAATGCATTATATAAGTACATAAAGCGTGTAACAAAAATGTAACAAATGCGTAACAGAAACTTAATATAAAAAAATCAAAAATTACTTGATAAATTTTAATAAATATAGTATAACTAAATAAATAGTAAAGAAACACGAAGGAGGAAAGTATAAATGGCAGAATTAGGAGAAGAAACTAAAGTAACAGGAGTTTTTGGAGGAGTACATTTTGATGGCGATATAGAAGAAGGAGGTGTAAATATGCCAAATAATTTAGCAGAAAATAACGAAGAATTAAATCCAGGAACAATTAGAAATACTAATTTACCAGTAACAAATGGATTTTGGCAAAAATTTAAAAATTTCTGGCTACAAGATATTGAATGGGATAGAGAAATCAAAGTAGTATTAACACCAGCACAACAAAAAGTAGAAGATGAAATCAATGCATTTTTACACCAAGAAATAACATGGGGAAGAATACAAAACTTTTTATTTAGAAGAAAAGAAAACTAGTATAACTACTTCTATTTGTAAAAATTTAGTGAATTTAAAAGAAAGTATAGCGTAATAGATAAAATTATGCTATACTTTTTGTGTAAAAAAGAAGTAAATAGCAGGAGAAATATATGAAAAATAAAACAATATATGTTTGTAATGAATGCGGATATGAATCAGCTAAATGGTTAGGAAAATGCCCAGCTTGCAATAGTTGGAATAGCTTTTTTGAACAAAAAGTGGTAGAGACCAAAAATAAAGAAAAAAATCATGATAAGGAAAAAGTAAAACCACAAAAACTAGACTCTTATATAGCAAAAGAAACATTGCGTACTTCAACAGGATTTGAAGAATTAGACAGAGTTCTAGGAGGAGGACTTATTAAAGGCTCTTTAATTTTGCTTGGAGGAGAACCAGGCATTGGAAAATCAACTCTTATTTTACAAATTTGCGACAAAGTACAAGGAGAAGGCAAAGTTCTGTATGTTTCTGGTGAAGAATCAGCAGAACAAATTAAATTAAGAGCAGATAGATTACGGAATAAAAAATGAAAACATATTATTTTTAGGAGAGACCGATATTGACTTAGTTAATGAAGCTATTATAGAAACAGAACCTAAATTAGTAATTATCGATTCTATACAAACAATGTATTCAGATGAGTTATCAGCAGTAGCTGGAAGTGTTAGCCAAGTAAGAGAAATTACTGCTCAAATTATGCATATTTGTAAATCAAGAAATATTACTACAATAATTATAGGACATGTTACAAAAGAAGGAAATATCGCAGGACCTAGAGTATTAGAACATATGGTAGATACAGTGCTATATTTAGAAGGAGAAAGATATTTTTCTTATAGAATCTTACGAGGTGTAAAAAATCGTTTTGGCTCTACAAACGAAATTGGAATGTTTGAAATGAAAGAACAAGGTATGTGCGAAATAAAAAATCCTTCTGATGTTTTAATATCAGAAAGAGAAGATAATCCAGCAGGTTCTTGTATCGTATCATGTATGGAGGGAACAAGACCTATTTTAGTAGAATTACAAGCATTAACTACACAAACTGTTACTAATTATCCAAAAAGAACTGCAAATGGAATAGACTTTAATAGATTAGCAATATTGATAGCAGTTATCGAAAAAAAGACAGGAATGCTACTTGGAAATCAAGATGTATATGTAAATGTAGTTGGTGGATTACGTTTAAATGAACCATCTATTGATTTGGGAATTGTTATGGTTGTTGCATCTGTTTTTAAAAATAGACCAGTACCAAAAGATTGTGTTATTATAGGTGAAGTTGGACTAACAGGTGAAGTTAGAAGAATTAACTCAATAGAAAAAAGACTAAAAGAAGCAGAAAAATTAGGATTTAAAAGTGCAATAATTCCAGAAAGTAACAAAAAACTATTGAAAGATAAATTCAAATTAGATATAATAGGTGTGAAAGATGTCGAGGAAGCTATTAAAAAAGTAGGCATAATTTAACATGATAGGGATATAAATGCTGCAAAAAATATAAGAAAAGAAGGAATGAAACTAGCAATAGCATGATAAATAAATAG
>CANQOU010000018.1 GCA_947625565.1 uncultured Clostridia bacterium | reverse complement strand
ATAACTACTAATGTATCTACTTTACCTTTTAGGCTTTCTATTCCTCTTTCTGCCTGTGATAATCTTTTTTTACCTTCAAATGTAAATGGTTTTGTAACAACACCTATTGTTAAAATTCCCATTTCTTTTGCTGTTGCTGCTACAATTGGTGCAGCTCCTGTTCCTGTTCCACCACCCATTCCGGCAGTAACAAATACCATATCAGCTCCTCTTAATACTTCAGCTATTTCTGATTTACTTTCTTCTGCTGATTGTGCACCTATATCTGGATTAGCTCCAGCTCCTAATCCTCTTGTGATTTTTTCACCTATTTGAATTTTAGTTCCTGCTTTTGATTGTTGTAATGCTTGTCTATCTGTATTTACTGAAATAAAATCAACACCTTTAATCTCAGCTTCAATCATTCTGTTAACAGCATTATTTCCAGCACCACCTACTCCTATTACTTTTATTGTTGCAGTTCCGTCCATCATTGTTATATTGTTGTTATCCTCGTACTCCATCATTTTGTTTTCCTCCCTTTATTATATTAAAATTTAATATCTTTCTTTTTCTTTGTGACCTTGTCACATTTATCATGAGTAGAAAAATTCTTTTACTTTATCAATAATGTTTTTTAATATATTTTCATTTGATTTTGTATTTACATTACTTGTTACTGTTTTAGCAAATGGCCTTGATGCAATATATCTAACAAGTGAATAGCTTGTCCTGTATGTTGGTCTAACTGTACTAACTAATCTTCCTGTTGAAATTTTTACAGGAATATTCAAAGTTATTTTTCCTGCTACATCACTTTTATTTATGTTTATAATTCCTTGGCCTGTTAAAATGACATTATTGATTTTAGATTTAATCCCTTGATTTGTAACTTTTTTATTAACTATTGAAAAAATTTCTTCTATTCTTGCTTCAATAATTTCAATAAGTTCTGAACTTTTAATGATTTTATTTTTGTTATTATCTTTACATGTATTAAGTATTATATCATTGTCATTATCTATTAGAGATTTAAGAGCAAGTCCATATTGTCTTTTAAGTTTATCTGCTTCTTCTTCACTAATATTTAATACTAATGCAATATCACTTGTAATATTATCTCCACCTACTGGTATAGAATCTGTATAAATAAATGCATCTCCTTCAAAAACTCCTATGTCAGTATTTCCAGCTCCTATATCCAGTAACATAATATTATCGTGCATTTCATTTTTATCTAAAATTAAATTTCGTTCTGCTAATGTCGTTGGCACAATTCCATCAATTTCTAGTCCAGCTTTTTTAAAAATAGATGTTAATTGCCTAACATAGTCTTTTTCTGCTAATATCACCTGTGCATCTATTGTAAATCTACTACTTAGATTTCCTACAGGGTCTGCTACAACAGTTCCGTTTTCTAATGTAATTTTATCTGGTACAATATCTATCAATGTTTTTTGCTCTGGAATTTCAATGTCTTTTACTTGCATAATAGCATTTTGTACATCTTTGACAGATATTCCTGAATACTTATCTTTAACATCCTTTGTTACACTGTTTTGAACAATTGTAACATATTTACCTGGTATAGTTACATATGCAGAATTTATTTCTAAATTTGTTTCTTCTTCAGCGTCCTTAATTGTTTTGGATAGACTAAGCGTAACCTCATCTTCTTGAATAATTTTGCCTTTTTTTAACCCATTACATTTGTAAGAGGTATTACATATTATTTCAATTTGCCCAAAGTTATTAACTTCTCCTACAACTGTTGCAACCTTGGTTGTGCCAATGTCTACGCCAACTATAATATCACCGATTGCCAAGTTAATTCCTCCAATATTTTGTATTTAATTTATAGAGTATTTATATTACATTTTTTTCAAAAAGTCAATAGGATTTGTTATATTTTTGTAATATTTTTGTAACCTTGTTGTAATATTGTTTTCTGTTCTTTATTTCAACATTTTTAGCCTTTGCTTTTTATTTCAATAAAAAGAAGAATCACTTCTGCAATTCTTCTTATCTCATCTTTTGTATTTTTCATTATATGTTTTTTATTCTTCTGTGCTATTTGTTTCTTCTTTTTGCTCTGGCTTTTGCTTATGTATTTCCTTAACTCGATTTGTCCATTTTTCAACATAGTATCTTCTAATCGTTCCTAAGTTCATAAACATTCTCCATACGAATACAACTATTGCAGCTAAATAAATATCTACATTTAATTTTTCTCCTAAAATAGTCAATAAAATTGCTAAAATAGCATTTCCGAAAAATCCTGATATAAAAATTTTTATATCAAACTTTTTGTTTATTACAGAAGCAATTCCCCCAAATACAGAATCAAGAGCTGCAATAATTGCAATTGCTAAATAACTAGAATATGTATAAGAAATTGTAGGTGCATTCATTCCTATTATTGCTCCTAATAGACATCCTATAATAATTGCAAAAAAAACCATTTCATTTTCCTCTTTTCTATTCAATATATTTTGCTTTTTGTTCTTTGTTATAACTTGGTATTTCTATCTTATTTTCTTTTTCTATTACAACATCATGACCTAACTTTTTTAGTTTATCTGCTTCTCCACCATTTCCAAGTAAAGCACTTTCTAAATATGTTTGATTTCCAATTGCTTTTATAACATATGGTGCAAATATTCTTTGTTGATTTACACGAATAATAGTATCTCTTATTAGCACAATGTCTGACATATTAACTATTCGTTCATTATTGATGCAAATTGCTTCTGCCCCAGCTTCTTTTAAGCTGTTTACAATCATATTTAAATTATCTGATGTTATTGAAGCCTCTGCTGAATCATTTTCCTTTAATGTAACAACAATCCCCGGTCCCTCTACATCTGTATTTCCTAAAAGAAGATTTACACCGAGCTAGTTCTTTCCATACTAATTCTGCTTTTTCGCTATCTGATGCTTCTTTTTCATTATATTCTTTTAATGTTTCTGCTTTTTGCTGATATTGCAATTCTGCTTCTTCATAATCTGCTTTCCAATTAGCAAGTTCTGTTCTTAATTCTTCTTCACGCATTATTTCTAATTCATTTATGTCTGCTTGATTAACAATTTTAAATTGCATAAACATAATTGTTGCTAATGCCAAACAAGCTATTCCTATTGTAATAGTTACTGTAATTTTACCTTTCTTCATATTTCTTGTATTCCTTTCTAGTTAATACTTTTTGCATATTTATAATTTATGATTCCTGAATATTTAGGAATAGTTACATTATTTGATTTTTTAAATTCTGCAGTTAAACCTGCTTCTCTCATTTTTTCTAAATATCCACCTGTTCTGTCTAAATTTACTAAATTTTCTGGCAATCCTATCGCTTTTATAGTAAATGGTGATCCTATTTTTTCTCCATTTACAGTTATGATATTTCCTCCGCATTCAATGGCTGTTGTTGGCACTATTCTTTGTTCATTCACTGATATTGCTTCTGCTCCAGCATTTTTTAGTTCATTTATAATATAAAATATGTCTATATCATGTACTACTAATAATGATGGGTCTAAAACTTTACTAGATTCTATCTCACTATCTGCCAATTTAATAATTGCTCCTGGTCCTTTTACTTCAGTTGTTCCTATTAGTTTATTTCCTTGTTGAATCTGATTTTTTGCATCCTCCAAATCTGAATTCTGATTTGTTGCTTCTTCTATGTTTTTCTCTAATTCATCGTCTACTTTTTCAATTTCATTTAAAGTGTTTTCATACTTTTCTCTATATTTCAATACTTCTGCTCTTAAATTGTTTTGGTCATAATTTTGTCCTTCTGCTGTACTATATTTCTTTACTGTTTTCATTTGAATACAGATTCCAATTGTTAGTGCCATACACATAATACATAATACAATACTAATAATTTTTTTATTTGTCATATTTCTCTCCTTTATACTTTTTGTTTAAAGCGTGGTCTGAAGTTGTTATTTAAGTCTCCATTTACATAAATTTCCCCTTCTATTCCTTTATTGTCATTCATTATAGCTTGTATCCATAAAACTTTATTACTTAAATTAGATTTATCTCCCAGATAAACCGTTTTCTTTTCCTCTTCAATCCTTATAGAATATTCATTTTTATTAGTTATATCAATACTATCAATACTTTGCTCCATATTGTTATTTTTCCATGCAATCATAAGTTGAATTACTGTTTCTAATTTCTCTAAGTCTTCAGTTTTTAATCTATTTCCAGGTTTGATTTCTTCTTCTGGCGTTGTAATTCCTTGTATTATTGGTAATTCTAATTTATTATCTGAAATTTCTAATATATATCCTTGATTATTTATATATGCATATCCATTCAAAAATTGGATATTAAAATTTCTTTCTCTTTCTTGTACTTGTATTTGTACAGTATTTGGTAATGCTCTTTTGACTTTGACTTTATCAATATATGGATTTTCTTTTATCTTTTTTTCTATTTGCAAATTTATAAATTTAAATATATTTTGATCTTTAGATAATTGTGATAAGCTAACAATTGTATCTGCAGGAACTATTGTATTTCCTACAACTTGTACTTCTTGAATATTAAATATAGGTGATAATAATGCAAATGCTATTCCTCCTGCTAATAAACCTAAAATAGTTGCCCATTTTATGATTCTCTTAATACGTTTTTTTCTTTTTTGTTTTAATTTTTCTTGCTGTTCTAGCTTTTTTTGAAGCATTTGCCTTTTTCTTTGATTATTTTTATTTGTCATTCCAATTACGGTTTCTGTTTCAAAATCGAATTCTTGTGAGTTTAGTTCTGAATTTTTTTTATTTTCTTTAATACGTTTTTCTCTATCTTTCACTTTCTTTTTTTGGTCTTTTAATTCTTCTTTTTGTCTTTTTTCCAGTGGCTCATTATAATACAAGTTATTCAATTTTTTCACCTCCACCGATATACATTTTTTCCTTTTTTATTCTATCATAAATAAAAAAAAGACGCAATATAATAAATTAAAAATATCACGTCTTTTTTACAAGAATTTTCATATTAAATTTGTTACCTCTATATCTCCACCTAACATTCTAATTTTTCTATCAAAATTTTCATATCCTCGTAAGATATACTCTATATTTTCAATTACCGTTGTTCCTTTAGCAGATAATCCTGCTAATACTAATGCTGCTCCTCCACGCAAGTCTGTTGCTTTAACAGTTGCACCATATAGTTTTCTTGTTCCTCTAATAATTGCACTTTTTCCTTCTACCGTTATTTTTGCCCCCATTTTATTTAACTCTTGCACATATTTATATCTATTTTCAAATATGTTCTCCACAATTATTGTAGTTCCCTTAGCTATTGTGAATATTGTTGCCATTATTGATTGCATATCTGTTGGGAAACCTGGATATGGCATAGTTTTTATATCAACTGCTTTTAATTTTTTTGGTGCTTGCAAGCTTATTGTTTCTCCTTGTATTTGAATTTGACAGCCTGCTTCTTCTAGCTTATTTATTACTGGAGTAATATGCATAGGATTTGTTTTCTCAAGCTTAATCATTCCTCCTGTAATTGCAGCTAAACATAAAAATGTTCCTGTTTCAATTCTATCTGGCATAATGTTATAACTAATTTCCTTTAATTTTTTTACACCTTCTACTTCTATTTTATCTGTTCCTGCACCTTTAACTTTTGCTCCCATTTTATTTAAAAAATCTTGTAAATCGATAATTTCTGGCTCTCTTGCTGCATTTGTAATCATAGTTTTTCCTTCTGCTAATACACTTGCTAAAATTGCATTTTCTGTTGCTCCTACACTTGGAAAATCTAAGTCTATTTTATTTCCTATAATTTTCTCTGCTACGCAAGTAATGCTACCATAATTCTGATTTATGTTAATTCCTAGTTTTTCAAATGCCTTTAAGTGCAAATCTATTGGTCTTGAACCAATATCACATCCTCCTGGATATGAAAAAGTGGCTGTTTTATATCTTCCTACAATAGCGCCAACAATAATAACTGAAGAACGCATTTTGTGCATTAACGTATCTGGTATTTCATATTTATCAATATTACTTGTATCTATAATAATTTTGTTTTTCTTTTTTTGCACTGTTCCACCCAATATTTTAATAATTTCATACATCATTTGAGTATCTTGTATGTTTGGTACATTATATAAAGTAGTATTTCCTTTTGTTAGAATTGTTGCTGCAATAATTGGCAAAGCTGCATTTTTTGAACCTGAAATTTTAACAGTTCCCTCTAATTTATTCCCTCCTTTTATTATGTAGCTTGACATCAGTTCTCCTCCTTTTTACGTTTTTCTATATATTATGTTTTCTTTACGTAAAAAGTGAAGAAAATAAATTTACAATGTTGCTTTTTCAATGGCTCGCCAAATGATTGTCAAAATTTTTTAAATGCCTCTTTCTTTTAACTCATCAGTAAATTCTTTCCTTATATCTATTGTCTTTAATCTTTGATTTATCCATTCTTCTGAATATCCTTTTTTCTGTATGTATCCGATGCTCTATTTATTTGCTATTTCCGGATCATATGTTTCGTCTATTCTTTCTTGTCCTACTTGTGCTAACCATATGGTATTGATTGTACTAATCTTAAAATTTGTTCAGTTGTCATTACATCTGTATTATAATACTTTCCATCTACTGATTTCATTTTCAGTTGGTTAGTATTACTAACCAACTCACTACCTTCTTCACTAAGTTTATTTTTCAACCATTTCCAATAATTTCTTGATTTTTAATAATCACTATCTGTTAAGATTGAAACTATATCAACAACAGAAAAATACCACTTTTCTTATTCTTCATTCCATTTTACTCTAATTTTTTTATCTTCAAATAATTTTAATTTATTATTTTCTTTCACTTCTACCTCTTTTCTCTAAATTACCATTTTTAGATTTGTTCTCTTTTTTGCAGAAAAAGAGAGATTATAATCATAATCCCTCATTAACATGTTTTTATACATTTGTAATTCCAAATTCACTGCCATTCCTCTAATTTTTGTTTACAAATTTCTATTGCTTTTCTTCTACTACTGATTTGATTTTTTTCTTTCTCTGAAAGTTCTGCTAAAGTCTTACCATTTTCCAATTCAAAAATCTCGTCAAATCCAAATCCATTGTTTCCCCTTGGACTTGTTGCAATATATCCTTCTAAAGTTCCTATTCCACAAATTGCATTATCCCCTTTTGCTATACTAACAGCTGCTATAAATGTAACTTTTCGTTTTTGTTTTGGTACACCTTCTAATTTCTTTAATATTTCTTGATTTCTTTCTTCTTCTGTTCCTTTATACCATCTTTTTGTTTTAACTCCTGGAAATCCTTTTAAATATTCAATTTCAATTCCTGAATCATCTGCAATACATATTTTACCATTTAGTTGTTTTGAAGTTTCTTTAGCCTTTTTTATTGCATTTTGTTCAAAAGTTTCTCCATCTTCTTCTACTTCTATATTAGCACTTAATTCATTTAAAGATGTTATTTTATATTCCTTTAAAATTTCTTTCACTTCTTTTATTTTTCCTATATTATTAGATGCAATTATTATTTCTAGCATACAATCATACAATCCCTTCCTGCTCCTGTACCAATAAATTTAATTGGTGTTTTAACAATTTCTTCAATTCTATTCAAATATTTTTTTGCATTTTCAGGTAAGTCTTCTCTTCTTTTTATATTGCTAATATCTCCAAAGTTTCCTTCAAATTCTTCATATATTGGCTCACATTTTGCCATTTCATAGACATCTGTTGAATATTGCATTGTGACTTTTCCATCTTTTTTATATCCAACACATAATTTAATTTTATCTAATTTTCCTATTGTATCAACATGATTAATTGCTAATCCAGTCAATCCATTTAGCATTACTGCATACTTTAAAGCAACTAAATCTAGCCAACCACACCTGCGTGGTCTTTTTGTAGTTGTTCCATATTCATGACCTAATTCTCTAATTTTATCACCTATCTCATTATCTTGTTCTGTTATATATGGTCCTTCTCCCACTTTTGAAGAATATGCTTTTAATACTCCATATACTTCTCCAATATATCTTGCTCCAATTCCTGTTCCAGTACAAACTCCTCCTATTGTAGGGTTTGAAGAAGTAACAAATGGATAACTTCCAAAATCAATATCTAATAATGTTGCTTGTGCACCTTCACATAAGATTTTTTTATCTTGTTCAATTGCTTCATGTAACATTGCAACAGTATCAACAACATATTCTTTTAACATATCTGCATAAGAATTGTATTCTTCTATAAGTAAATCTGCATCTATTAGTTCATGTCCATATGTTTTAAAGATATTGTTTTTGACTTCTATATTTTTTCTAACTTGTTCTTCATATCTTTTATTTACGAAATCTCCCATTCTAATTCCGCATCTTTCATATTTGTCACAATAAGCAGGTCCTATTCCTCTGCATGTTGTTCCTATTTTTCCATTTCCCCTTAATTCTTCTTGTAATTTATCCATTTCTACATGATATGAAAAAATAACATGTGCTTTATCACTAATACATAAATTTTTAACATCATATCCATTTTCTTTTAAATTTTTTATTTCTTCCAATAGCACTTTTGGGTCTACAACTACACCATTTCCTATAACTGCAGTTGTATTCTTATTTAGAATACCTGAAGGAATCAAATGGAATGCAAATTTTTTTCCATCTATTTCAATTGAATGTCCTGCATTATTTCCTCCTGAACATCTTACAGCAAAATCTGCTTTTTGTGATAAGTAATCAATAATTTTTCCCTTTCCTTCATCTCCATAAAAACTTCCTAAAACAACATCAGCCTTCATATGCATCTCTCCTTACTACAAATATTTCTATATTTTGCAACTGTATTATATTAACATATCTATTGTTTGTCAATATTTATTTGCTTTGGTATTATTACATTTTTCATTTGCATCTGTGGCTTTATTAGATATTTTTCAATTTTTTTAAGCATACTAATTTCTTCTTTAAAAAATATGGTATTCCATATTCTTTGCATTTTAGAAAACACAGTATCTTTTCTAATAATTAAACCTGTTTCTACTTTCTTATTAACCTGCATTGAAGAAATCATATACACCACCTTCTTTAATCATTTTTATTATATCAATTTGATTTTATTTATTCAATAGTTTTACTTGCTTTTTGCTTAAAAATGCTGTATAATCTGTACATATGTAAGGAGGTCGTTATGGACAAGTTATTCATAAAAAATGTATACAAAAATTTTAAGCAATATGAAAATAAAGAAATTACTTTAGATGCTTGGATTAAAACAGTTAGAGCTTCTAAGAATTTTGGATTTATTGAAATAAATGATGGTACCTATTTTAAAAACATTCAAATTGTTTTTAATGAGGATTTAGCAAATTTCAATGAGGTTTCAAAATTAACAATTAGTTCTTCTATTGAGGTTACAGGAAAAGTTGTTATAACAGAAAATGCAAAACAACCTTTTGAAATTCATGCAAATAAAATTACAATTTTTAATGTAAGTGATAATCAATATCCACTTCAAAAAAAGCGCCATACATTCGAATATTTGCGTACAATTGCACATATTCGCCCAAGAGCAAATACTTTTAATGCAGTTTTTCGTGTTAGAAGTGTTTTAGCATATGCTATTCACAAATATTTTCAAGAAAAAGGGTTTGTGTATGTTCATACCCCTATCTTAACTTCTAGCGATGCAGAAGGTGCTGGAGAAATGTTTAATGTAAGTTCTTTTGACTTAGCAAATGTTCCAAAAACAGATAACAATTTAGTAGACTTTTCAAAAGATTTCTTTGGAAAACCTGCACATTTAACAGTTAGTGGTCAATTAAATGCTGAAACTTATGCTATGGCATTTCGTAATGTATATACATTTGGTCCTACTTTCCGTGCAGAAGATTCTAATACTGTAAAACATGCTGCTGAATTTTGGATGGTAGAACCTGAAATCTGTTTTGCTGATTTAAATGATGATATGGATATGGCTGAAGATATGATAAAATATATTTTTTCATATGTGCTAGAACAATGTCCAGAGGAAATGGCTTTTTTCAATGATTTTATTGACAAAGGATTATTAGATAGATTAAATAATGTAATAAATTCTGATTTTGGTAGAATTACTTACACAGATGCTATAAAAGAATTAGAAAAAGCAAATGATAAATTTGAATATAAAGTTTCTTGGGGAGTTGATTTACAAACAGAACACGAAAGATATCTATGTGAACAAGTATTTAAAAAACCTGTATTTGTAACAGATTATCCTAAAGATATAAAAGCATTTTATATGAAACAAAATCCAGATGGTAAAACAGTGGCTGCTGCAGACTTATTAGCTCCTGGAATTGGTGAAATAATTGGTGGTAGTCAAAGAGAAGAAAACTATGATAAACTTATAACTCGAATGAAAGAACTTAATATGCCAATCTCTGAATATGACTGGTACTTAGATTTAAGAAAATATGGAAGTTGTGACCATGCAGGTTTTGGGCTAGGATTTGAAAGAGCAATTATGTATTTAACTGGTATGCAAAACATTCGTGATGTACTTCCTTTCCCTAGAACTCCAAAAAATTGTGATTTTTAAATAAAATTTAGCTAGAGTATATACATGCTCTAGCTACTTTTTTAATTATTTGCTTCATTTTCTACTTGTTGCACAGCATTTTCTTGTGGAATAGTTTCAGTTTCAAAACCTCTGCACCAGTATCCTATTAAAAATCCTATAACAAATGTTATCAAAATTGTTAATATAATCGTTACCTTCTGTTCTGTTTTGTATAATGATTTATCATAATATTTCATGTCCATACCTTCCACCATTCCTTTCTTTATTTTATTTTTTCTATTAAGTCTTGTATTCCTAAGATTTCTTTTTCACCTGTCTTAATATTTTCAAGCTCTAGCATTTCTCCTTCCTGTTTATCTCCTATTACAATCAAATATGGAGTTCCCAATATCTTGCAATCCTTCATTTTGGCTCCTATTGTAACTGTTTCTCTATCATCTAAAATAGCTCCTATGTTTTCTTTTTTTAATAATTCATACAATTTATTAGCAAGTTCAACTTTTTTTGGATTTTCCATTTTAGGCACAATTTGTACTTTATAAGGTGCAACTGATTTTGGTAATACAAATCCACAAGGACCCCATTTAGAATCATTTATAACACAATGTTCATATAAGGCTGCTACTGTTCTACTAACACCTATTCCATAACATCCCATATAATATAAAGCTTCTTCTCCTTTTGCATTTGTATATTTTCCATTCATAATTTCTGAATAACGTGTCCCCAATTGAAAAATATGTGCCAATTCCATTGTGCGGATTTCTTTGAAATTTGATATATCTTCTATTCCATATTCTTCTTTTAGATATTCTTTATAGTCTTCTCTTTCTAATATCTCTGTATTTAAACCTATCTTATTTTTTTCATCATAAAGAATTTTGTCTTCTCCTTGTTCAGATATTAGCATAAATTCTTCTGATTTCTTTCCTCCCATTGCACCATTATCTGCTACAATTGGAATAACATCTAATCCTATCTTTTCAAAAATTTCTATAAATGCATTTCTCACATTTTCATATGATTTTGCCATTGCTTCTTCGTCAATATCAAAGCTATATGCATCTAACATAGGAAAGGCTTTTCCTCTTAATAAATATCCTCTTGTTCTAATTTCATTTCTATATTTTTCACCAATTTGATAAAATGTAACTGGTAAATTTTTATATGATTTTAATTTTTCTCTTGCAAATTCTAGCATAGCTTCTTCACCAGTTGGTGCTAGGCAAAATGTTCCTTTATTTGATTCTGTAATTAACATTGTTCCATCATTTACATAGTGGTCATACCTTCCTGAATTTTTCCAGATAGTATCTGGTTGCAATGTTGGTAATAATACTTCTATACATCCATATTTATTTAATGTATCAACAATAATCTTTTCAATATTTCTTCTTACTAAAAGTGGGACTGTGTTATATCCAAATAGTCCAGCTCCATATTGAACTAGTTGTCCAGTTTGTAATAAAATACTTTGTCCTGGGTACATAGTATCAATATTACTTAACTTTGTTGTCCCCATTCCCGTTTGTGATAGTCTCATTTTTATCATTCTCCTCTATTAAATCTTCTATGACAATTTGTTTATTTGAATCCAGTTTATATTTTGGTAATTCTGGCAAATCTTTTAAAGATTCATATCCAAACATTTTTAAAAATTCATTGTTCGTTTTATATGTCATAGGTTTTCCTGGTAAATCTGATTTTCCAGCTTCTTCAATCAAATTATATTCCATCAATTTATATATACATGCATCTGCACCTACTCCTCTAATTGCTTCTATTTCTGCTCTTGTAATTCTTGGATTATATGCAATAATTGCTAAAGTTTCAAGCGCTGCATTAGACAAATTCGGTTTTGCTCTTTTGTCAATAATAGGATATATATATTCATAATATTCCTTTTTACTTGATAATTGATAGCTATTTTCTAGTTTTATAAGCTCAATACCACTTTGCGGGTTTTCACTTTTTTCTTTTTGTATTTCTTGCAATAGTAGTTCTATTTCTTCTTTTGGTAATTCTAATGCCATCATTAACTGTTCAATACTTACTTCTTTTCCTACTGCGAATAATATAGCTTCTATTATTGCCTTTTGGTTGTCCATAAATTTTCCCTTCCTTTACCTCTTTTACATATTTTACTATATATTTTTGCTTTTTACAATGTTTTTTTAGAATTTTATTGCCAATTTTTTTCTTTTGTGATAGGATTTAGCAAAAGGAGGTATTCTTATGGATGAAGATAAAAAGAAATTAGAAATTGTTTCTGGTGATGGTAAAAATTTAGATATCTCTCCTGTTTACGGACATTTGAATACTGTTAAACCAAAATGTGATAACAAACCTAAAAATATTGTTATCCCAAAAACTAAAGACAAAAAAGATAAAGACAATAAAGATGAAAAAATGAAGAAAAAGGAGGCAATACATAATGAGTAATTTAATCGAAATTAGATGGCATGGTAGAGGCGGTCAAGGTGCCAAAACAGCATCTTTGTTATTAGCAGATGCTGCATTCAACACAGGAAAATATATTCAAGGCTTTCCTGAATATGGTCCTGAAAGAATGGGAGCCCCAATTACGGCTTATAATAGAATTAGTGATGACCCTATTACTATACATAGTAATATTTATGAGCCAGACTATGTAGTCGTTGTTGACGATACTCTTTTAGAATCTGTACCTGTTACAGCTGGTCTAAAAGATACTGGTGCTATTGTAATCAATACAACAAAGTCAGCTGATTACTTAAAAAAAGTTTTAAATGGTTATTCTGGCGATATTTACACTATTGATGCAAGAAAAGTTTCAATGGAAACATTAGGAAAATACTTTCCAAATACTCCTATGCTTGCAGCAATCGTAAAAGTTAGCCATATTATGGATGATGATGCATTCTTAAAAGATATGGAAGGCTCTTTCAAGCATAAATTTGCAAAAAAGCCAGAAGTTATTGAGGGAAATATGAAAGCTATTGAAATGGCACTAAAAGAAGTAAAAAAAGTAAATTAGAACTTATATATGAAAGGAGTTTTATTATGTCAGAAATTACTAATAAAACACCTATGGAAGAAATGACTATAGGTGGAAATATTTATACATCTGGTAATGCAAAAGATTTCAAGACTGGTGATTGGAGAAGCTTAAGACCTGTTTTTCATCCAGATAAATGTAAACAATGTGGATTATGCTTTCCTGTTTGCCCAGAAAATGCTATACCAGTAAAAAAAGAAGATTTAAATAGAACAGATTTTAATTTTGACTATTGCAAAGGATGTGGTGTATGTGCTAAAGTATGCCCATTTGGTGCAATTTCAATGGAGGAAGAAGGTGTTAATGTATGAGTATTAGAGAAAGATTAAGTGGTAATGAAGCTGCTGCTACTGCAATGAAACAAATAAATCCTGATGTTGTTGCTGCTTTTCCTATCACACCTTCAACAGAAATACCTCAATATTTCTCTACATTTGTTGCTAATGGAGCTGTTGATACAGAGTTTGTTGCAGTTGAAAGTGAACACAGTGCCATGTCAGCTTGTATTGGTGCAGAAGCTGCAGGTGCTAGAGCAATGACTGCTACTTCAGCAAATGGATTATCTTTAATGTGGGAAATGATTTACATTGCTTCAAGCTTAAGATTACCTATTGTTTTATCTTTAGTCAATCGTGCTGTTTCTGGTCCTTTAAATATTCACTGTGACCATTCAGATGCAATGGGAGTTAGAGATGCTGGTTGGATTATGCTATTTTCTGAGAATAATCAAGAAGCTTATGATAACACATTGATGGCTCACCGTATTTCTGAAAATGAAAATGTATTACTACCTTTAATGATATGCCAAGATGGTTTCATTACTTCACATTCTATTGAAAATATTGAATTAGAAGAAGATAGCGAAGTAAAAAATTTCGTTGGAGAATATCATCCTAAACATTATCTATTAAATGATAAAGAGCCAATGGCTATTGGTCCTTTAGATTTACAAGGATTTTTATTTGAGCATAAGGCTCAACAAGCAGAAGCTATGAAAGCTGCTAAAAATGTTATTTTAGATGTTGCAAAAGATTTTGAAAAATGGACTGGTAGACATTATGGTCTATTTGAAGAATATATGTTAAATGATTGTGAAATGGCCATTGTTTGTATGAACTCTACTGCTGGAACAACAAAAGCTGTTGTAAACGATTTAAGAAAAAAAGGAATTAAGGCAG
>CANQOU010000017.1 GCA_947625565.1 uncultured Clostridia bacterium | reverse complement strand
GAAAATATGTACATTTAGTCCATCTATTGTAGAATCTGGTCTTGCAAAATATATATATTCAAAGACACATAATCCTTTTTTCTCATTTGGTAATACTTTTTCACTTTTTATTTCATTATTAGCTACAATTACCATTTCTCCTGGTTCAATATCTCGATCAAATTCTGCCCCTGTTGTATCTAAAGCTGAACTTTCAGATGCAAAAATAATGTCCTTTTCTGTATGTCCCATACATAATGGTCTAAATCCTTGTGGATCACGAACTGCCATCATTTTTTCTGGTGACATGATAACTAAAGAATATGCACCTTTAATTATTTTCATTGTATTTTTTACCGCTTCTTCTATAGAACCTGTTTTTAGTCTTTCACGAACAATTATGTGACAAATAACTTCTGTATCACTTGTTGTTGTGAAAATTGCACCTTGGTCTTCTAATTCTTTTTTTAGCTCTAGTGCATTTGTCAAATTTCCATTGTGAGCAACTGCCAAATATCCCTTTTTATGCTTTACTACCATTGGTTGTGCATTTTCTTTTCTACTCATTCCTGTTGTAGAATAACGCACATGTCCTATTGCCATTTTCCCTTGAGGTAAACTTTCTTGAACATGCTTTGTAAATACATCTGTAACAAGTCCTACATCCTTGTGAAAATATATATTTCTATCTTCATTTATTGCTATTCCACAACTTTCTTCACCTCTATGTTGTAATGCTGTTAGTCCAATACATACAGTCCCTACTAATTCTTCTTTTTCTTCTTTAGAATATATTCCAAAGATTCCACATTCTTCTTTTAATTTTTTAAACATCTCTATCTTCCTTTTATATATATTTCTCTTTCCTTGACATACTTTTAGTTTTATGATATATTTCTCCTAATAATGGAGGTTTATCATATGTATAATTTAGTTGTCTTTGCATCTGGTAATGGCTCTACTTTACAAGCCATAATTGATAATATTGAAAATGGGACACTTTCTGCCGATATTCAATTAGTTGTTTCTGATAACCCAAATGCTTATGCTTTGGAAAGAGCCAAAGCACATAATATCCCTACTTATGTAATAAAAGCTAAAACATTTAAAGAAAGAGATATTGAATTATCAGAAGTTTTGTCAAAAATTCCTATCAATTTAATTGTTCTTGCTGGATATTTAAAAATGATTGGTCCTAAATTGTTAGAAAACTATACTTTAATCAATACACATCCATCTTTGCTTCCTAAATATGGTGGCAAAGGTATGCATGGTATGAATGTACATAGAGCAGTAATTGATGCACATGAGCCATATAGTGGTGTTACGGTCCATTTTGTTAATTCTGAATATGACAAAGGCACAATCATACGTCAAACTAAGGTTGCAGTAGACAAAACAGATACTGCTGAAAGTTTGTCTGCTAAAGTTCAGCGTGCTGAAAAAATTCAATTAGTTAATGTAATAAATGATTTTATAAATGGTAATTTATGACCTAATTTTTTAGGTCTTTTTTAATGTTCATAAATTTCACCTATATCTTTACGATAACTTAATATATCATCTATATTATTTTCCATAGCACTATACACTTTTTGTTTTGCCTCTTCTAATGTTGCTCCTGTTGTACTTACTGCAAATAATCTTGAATTTCCAACAGAGGTATATTTATTTCCCTCTATATGTTTTGTACTTGCAAAATATATTTTTACACCTTTATCTAATATATCTTGTTTATTTAAAATAAATTCACAAGGCTCTTTAGTAGATTTTATAGCATAATTTGGGCTAACTACATATACAGTAAATGTATAGTTATTTTTAAATTTGCAATTTTCTTTAGATAATGTCTTATTTTGGATATGTTCAAAAATTTCTGTAAAAGGTGTATCTATTGCATTTAAAACATTTATTGCTTCTGGGTCTCCAAATCTGGCATTGAATTCAATAAATTTAATACCATCTTTACATTTGAAAAATCCTCCATATATAACTCCACTAAATTCTGTTTTATCACAATTTAATTCACAAATAGTTTTTTGAATAAGGTCTGCACATTTATCAATATCTTCTTGCTTTAAGAATGGTAATCTGCCATTTTCAAAACTCAAACATCCCATTCCTCCAGTTCCTGGTCCTTTATCTTCTTCAAAACGATATGGGTAATCAAATGTTGTTGGTGTTACTACAATATGTTCGCCATCTGTTAAAGCCATAACTGTAAATTCTCTACCTTCTACTTTATCTTGAATTATAACTCTTCCAGCTTCTTCTAGGCAATCTTTTGCATATTGATATCCTTCTTCTTTTCCTTTAAAGTGGATACCTCCTACTTTAACACCTTTTCCTCCTGTTAAACCTTCTGGTTTAACAACAAAGCTATCATCTTGATATCCTTTAATTACTTTATCTAGTTGCTCTTGATTTGTTATTGCCTCATTTTTTATAATCATTTCTGGTGCTAATTTTTTTACAATTTCTAATGCATATGTTTTACTCCATTCAATCTTTGCACCTTTTGAGGTTGGTCCAAATGTTTCTAGTCCTAGTTCTTTAGCTAAATCAATTAGTCCTTCCTGTAATAAATTATCTTGGCTTACAACACATGCTTCAATATTGTTTTCTTGCACAAATTTTTTTACAAGTTCTTTATCAAATGGGTCTCCTACTAGGTATTTTCCATTTGATTTTTCTACATATTCTGAGATAGATGGATTTACATATGGCATAATTGAATATAGCATATATCCTTTGCTAATCTGCTCTGCTAAAACTGCCTCACGACCACCATTTCCTAATAACAAACATTTTTTCATACTTTTCTCCCTCTTATACATTTACTTCTGTTTTCACATTTGCCCCTAAATCTTGATATTTCTCTAGTATAGGGTTTACCCTTTCTTTAATAAAGTCCTCCACTTGTCTTGGCGCTCTACCACATAAATTATCTGGATTTAAAGCTTTCATGATTTCTTCCTTTGTTAGTCCAAAGCTTGTATCATTTGCAATTCTATCTACTAAGTCATTTGGTTTTCCATATTCTTTTACTTGTTTTCCTGCCTCCATAGAATATACTCTGATTTTTTCATGTAGTTCTTGTCTATCTCCACCCTTTAATACTGCATTCATTAAGATTTCTTCTGTTGCCATAAAAGGTAATTCTTGCATCATATTTGTTTTTATTACATTTTCATATACTACAATTCCCTTTGAAATATTTGCATATAGTATTAAAATAGCATCTACTGCTAAAAAGCTTTCTGGAACACATATACGTTTATTTGCAGAATCATCTAAAGTTCTTTCTAACCATTGTGTTGCACTAGTTATAGTTGGGTCCATACTAAGTACCATCACATGTCTTGCTAGTGAATTTATTCTTTCACTTCTCATTGGATTACGTTTATATGCCATTGCAGATGAACCTATTTGACCTTTTTCAAATGGTTCTTCTAGTTCTTTTTCATGTTGTAATAATCTCATATCATTTGCAAATTTTGAACAGCTTTGTGCAATTTGAGACAATATATGTAATACTCTTGTATCTAATTTTCTAGTATAAGTTTGTCCTGATACATTATATACTTGTTTAAATCCCATTTTTTCTGCTATTTTAGCATCTACTTGTTTTACTTTTTCTTCATCTTTTAGCAATTTCATAAAGCTTTCTTGTGTTCCTGTTGTTCCTTTACATCCTAATAGTTTCATATGACTTTCTACAAATTCTAATTCTTCTAGATCTTCTAATAAATCTTGTATCCATAAGGTTGCTCTTTTTCCAACAGTTGTTAATTGTGCTGGTTGAAAATGAGTATATCCCAAGCAAGTTACATCTTTATTTTTTAAAGCAAATTCTTTTAAATTTTTTATAACAACTATTAGTTTTTCTTTTATAAGACCTAAAGCTTTTGTCATTAAAATTACATCTGTATTATCTGTAACAAAACAAGATGTTGCTCCTAAATGAATAATTGGCTTTGCTTTTGGACATTTTAGTCCAAATTCATATACATGTGCCATAACATCATGTCTGCATTCTTTTTCTCTTTGTGCTACAATATCATAATCTATATTACTTACATTATCTTTCATTTCTTGTATTTGTTCGTCTGTAATATCTATTCCTAGTTCTTTTTCCGTTTCTGCTAATGCAATCCATAATTTTCTCCAAGTGGTATATTTGCTATTATTTGACCATAATGAATTCATTTCTTCACTTGCATATCTTCCAGAAAGTGGTGTAATATATTTATCATTTTCCATTTTTTTATTCCTTTCTAACTAGTACCTATAGTAGTTCACACCTGATTCAAATAGTTTTTGGTCTTGTCTACCTGGCATGTTTTTCATTATTTCACGATAACTTCTTTCTGAGTGTCCCATCTTTCCTAATACTCTACCATCAGGGCTTGTGATTCCTTCAATTGCTGAAACAGAGCCATTAGGGTTATATAGGATATCACTACTTGCATTTCCTTCGAAATCAACATATTGAGTAGCTATTTGTCCATTTTCAATTAGCTTTTTCTTTAATTCTTCTGATATTATGAATCTACCTTCTCCATGAGAAATTGGAATAGTAAATTCTTCTCCTAGTTCTACACTACTAAACCAAGGTGATAGTTTTGACACTACTTTTGTATTTACCATCCTAGACATATGTCTTGCTATTGTATTAAATGTTAATGTTGGCATAGTTTCATCCATTTCCTTAATTTCTCCATATGGTACTAATCCTAATTTTACTAATGCTTGGAAGCCATTGCAAATTCCTAACATCAATCCATCTTTTTCGTGTAAATGTTTATATATTAAATCTTTTAATTTTGGATTACGGAATACTGCACTTATAAATTTACCTGAGCCATCTGGTTCATCTCCTGCACTAAATCCACCTGGTATCATTATAATTTGTGCATTTTCAATTTCCTTGGCAAATATATCAATTGATTCTTGAATATTTTCCGGTTTTAAGTTTTTAAACACTTTTGTACTAACAATAGCACCTGCATCTTCAAAAGCTTTGCTAGAATCATATTCACAGTTTGTTCCTGGAAATATTGGTATAAATACACGTGGCTTTGTAATTGGCATTTTTCTTGTAATTGTGCATTTTTTATCACTTAATATGTTTTCTACAGGTTTTGTTTCTTCTTTTACTCTTGTTGGGAATACTTTTTCTAATGGTTCCTCCCATATCTTTATTAAGTTATCTAATTCAAATGTTATTTCTTCATTTACAATAATTTTTTCTTCATCAATTGTTTCACCAATTTGCTCTAATTTTTCTTCCTCTATATCTCCATCTACTTCAATTACAAATGAGCCATAATATGGATAGAACAAATCCTCTTTAGTAGACAATTTACATCCTATTTTATTTCCCATTGAACTTTTTGTAATAACATCTGCAATTCCACCATTTTTAATTGTACTAGCTGATAATACTTTTCCACTTTCAATCAATTTATGTATTATTTCATAGTTTTCTTTTAAGTCATCAAAGTCAATAACGTCTTCTTGTCCCATTTTTGTTTTTAAAAGCATTATTTTATTTCCTGATTTTTTAAATTCATTTGATACTACTTTTTCTGTATCAACATCTCCAATGCAGAATGATACTAGAGTTGGTGGTACATCTAATTCGTTATATGACCCTGACATACTATCTTTACCACCAATTGCACCTATACATAATTGTTTTTGTGCATAATATGCACCAAGTAAAGCTACAAATGGTTTTCCCCATCTTACTGGATCGTCTTTTAATTTTTCAAAGTATTCTTGCAAAGTTAAATATGCCTTTTTATATTCTCCACCAATTGCTACATATTTTGATACAGATTCTACAACAGCATAAATAGCAGCATGGAATGGACTCCATACACCAATATATGGATTATATCCAAATGTCATAATTGTTCCTGTATTTGTATATCCTTTTAATGTTGGAATTCTTGCTACCATTCCTTGTGTTGGAGTTAATTGATATTTTCCTCCAAATGGCATAAATACTGTATTTGCACCTATTGTACTATCAAATCTTTCTACTAAGCCTTTTTGTGAACAACAGTTTAAATCAGAAATTGTTTCTTCCCATTTTGTTTTAATATCTTTTATTTCTTCTTTTTTGAGATATGATTTTTCTTCATCCGGTTTTTCTACCTTGACTTGCGCATTTTTTACATCTCCATTTGTGTTTAAGAATTCTCTTGATAAATCAACAATTGTTTTTCCTCTCCAATACATTTTTATACGAGGTTCTTCTACTACTTTTGCTACAATAGTTGCCTCTATGTTTTCAGTTTCTGCTAATTCTATAAATTTATCTACATCTTCTTTTGCTACAACTACTGCCATTCTTTCTTGTGATTCTGATATTGCAAGTTCTGTACCATCTAAGCCTTCATATTTTTTTGGTACTTTGTCTAGGTCAATTATTAGTCCATCTGCTAATTCTCCTATTGCAACAGATACTCCTCCTGCTCCAAAGTCATTACATCTTTTTATCATTTTTGTAGCTTCTGGATTTCTAAATAGTCTTTGTATTTTTCTTTCTTCTGGAGCATTTCCTTTTTGTACTTCTGCTCCACAAGTTGTTAGTGATTCACTTGTATGTGCTTTTGAAGAGCCTGTTGCTCCTCCACATCCATCTCTACCTGTTTTTCCACCTAATAGGACAATAATGTCACTTGGGATTGGTCTTTTTCTAACAACATTTTCTTTTGGTGCAGCTCCGACTAATGCACCAATTTCTAATCTTTTTGCAACATATCTTGGATGATATAGCTCTACTACTTGTCCGTGTTGCTAATCCTATCTGGTTTCCATATGAACTATATCCTCTTGCAGCTTCATTTGTTAGTTTCCTCTGTGGTAATTTATTTGGAAGCGTTTCTGCAACTGTTTTTCTTGGGTCTCCACATCCTGTTACTCTCATTGCTTGATATACATATACTCTTCCTGATAATGGGTCACGAATTGCTCCACCTAAACAAGTTGCAGCTCCACCAAATGGTTCTATTTCTGTTGGATGGTTATGTGTTTCATTTTTAAACATTATTAAATATTCTTCTGGTTTTCCGTCAACTAAAATTTCTGCTTTAAAACTACAAGCATTTATTTCTTCTGATTCGTCTAAATTAGTTAAATATCCTGCTTTTTTTAGTTCTTTTACTGCAATTGTTGCAATATCCATTAAGCAAATATCTTTTGCCTTGCGATTTTCATATATCATATTTCTGCCTTTTAGATATTGCTCATATATATTTTTTAACAAGTCCCATTTAATGTCTAATATTTCTAATTTTGTTAAAAATGTTGTATGTCTACAATGGTCTGACCAATATGTATCAATCATTTTCATTTCAGTCATAGTTGGGTCTCTTTTTTCTGTATCACGAAAATATGCTTGGCAGAATTTTAAATCTGCTAAGTCCATAGCAAATCCATATTTTTTATAGAATTTTTCTGCATCTTCATCTGTCATAGTTGTAAATCCTTCGATAATTGCTACATCTTCTGGTTCTTCCATTTTTTGTTCTAGATTTCCTGGTTTTTCTAGGTTACATTCTCTAGAATCTACTGGATTTATAATATATTTTTTTATTTTTTCAACTTCTTCTTTTGTTAAATTTCCTTGTAATATATATATTTTTGCAGATTTGGCAATTGGTCTATTTCCATCTGCTACAATTTGCAAACATTCTTCTAATGAATTTGCTCTTTGGTCAAATTGTCCAGGTAAAAATTCAACTCCAAATATGTTATCTTTTTCTGAAAAAGGATACATTTCTTCATATGTCTCATCTACTTGTGGCTCTGAAAAAATAGTATATTTAGCTTTTTTGAAATTTTCTTCTGTTATTCCTGTTACATCATATCTGTTTAATATTATGATATTTTCTAGTTGTTTAATTAACAAGTTTTCTTTTATATCTGATAGTAAACCTTTTGCTTCAACCTCAAATCCTTTTTTCTTTTTTACATAGATTCTTTTTACTTCCATAAACTTCCTCCTACATAATATTTATCTCTTTATTTCCTTCTACGACTTCTCCAATTTCATATGCTTTTTCTCCATATGAATTTAAAATTTTGATTGTACTATCTACATCTTCTTTTTTTACAATGATTGCCATTCCAATTCCCATATTAAATGTGTTATACATATCTCTTTCAGGAATATTTCCTGTTTTTTGAATTAAATTAAATATTGGTAATATTGGATATGAATTTTTGTAAATATTTAATGCTACACCATCTCTTAGCATGCGTGGCATATTTTCATAAAATCCACCACCTGTAATATGTGATATTCCTTTAACTTGTATTTTATCCAATAATTCTAAAACTGGTTTTACATATATTCTTGTAGGTGTTAATAAACATTCTCCTAAAGTCATTCCTAGTTCTTCGTAATATTTATTTACTGTTTCTTCATTTATATTGAAAATTTTTCTTACTAATGAAAATCCATTTGAATGAACACCTGATGATGCAATACCTATTACTTTGTCTCCAATTTCAATAGTATTACTATCTATGATTTTTTCTTTGTCAACAATTCCAACATTAAATCCTGCTAAATCATATTCTCCTTCTTTATAAAATCCTGGCATTTCTGCAGTTTCTCCACCAATTAAGCTGCATCCTGCTAGATTACATCCGTCTGCAACACCTTTTACAATAGTTGCTACAACTTCTGGTACATTTTTTCCTAGTGCCATATAGTCTAAGAAAAATAGTGGTTTTGCTCCACAACATATAACATCATTAACACACATTGCTACACAGTCTTGTCCTATTGTATCGTGTTTGTCCATCAAAAAAGCCAATTTTAATTTGGTACCTACTCCATCTGTACCTGAAACTAAAATTGGTTCTTTCATTCCATGAATATCTGGTGCGAAAAGTCCACCAAACCCACCTAGGTCTGATATGACTGATTTATTGTATGTGCTTTTTACTGCTTCTTTCATTAGTTCTACTGATTTATATCCTGCTGTTACGTCTACTCCTGCTTGTTTGTAGCTTTCGCTAAAACTTTTTTCCATAATTTTTTCATCCTTTCTTTTAAAGTGAAGTGCATATTTATTATATTATATTTTTCGACGATAAGCAAGATTTTTTTATCTTTATTTTTATTTTTTTCTATATTTTATACATTGCTTGTAACTACTTTTACCATATCTTCATTTACTTTTTCTGGTTCATTTTTTTCTTCTTCTTTAAAATTGATATTTTTTGTATTTAATTTTTCAGTTACTACATCACATATTTCTATATCTTGTGTTAAAGAATCATTAGCTTCTGAAGTTATAACATTTTGTGTTAATTTTGGTAAAAAAACTAATATATCTTCTTCATATTTACTTATACATTTTTCATTATTTTGAATTAGTAATCTTATCATTATTGTTTTGTCAGCTATGTTTATACTTGCGTTTTTACATTCTTCTATTTTTCTCTCAATTTTTTCTTCTATTCCTAATAATTGCAATTTCTCTTCTATTTGGTTAAAAGTTTTTTGCTCTGATTTTCTTTCTTTTTGCCCATTATTTATTTGTTTTTTTATTGTTTCTAAAGCAATTATTTGACATTGAATATTTGAATATTCTTCTTTTGAATTTTGTAACATTTTTTCCAAAATCTTAGTATTTGATTTTGCTTCATCTCTAATTTCTTCTACTTTTTCTTTTAATTCTTCAACACTTTTTAATAGTTCTGTTCTTTTATCACCCATAGTTGTCTTTTTAGCTGTACTTTTAAATTTTGCAAATGCTACTAATGGTGCTTCTTTAAATTGTTGTATGAAACTTTTTTCTGATGTTTTTCTAAGTTTTGTATTTTCATCAATTTTAATCATTGTTCCAACAAACATATTTTCAACAGCATTATTATGTGTTTGTATCATATTAAATAATTCATTTAATTCTTGATAAATATCTTCTGAAGTTTTTTCTCCCAATTTATCTATTGATTCTGGATTTGATAAGTCTATTTGTTCTATATATTTTTCTACCATTGCCTTTTCCATTAAAGATAGTTCTTCATAATTTGGAACTTTACTTGATAATGATTTTAATTCTTCTTTAACTTGTTCTTTTAAATTTATCTTCATTTGTTTTTGTAGATTTAATTCTTTCATTTTAAACTTCACTCCCGTTTTATTTTTATAGTTGGAGTATATCATACTTTTTATGTTTTGTAAATACTTTATGTTTATTTTTTGTGTAAATAAAGAGGATCTCTTTTAGAGTTCCTCTTCATGTTCTATTCTGTTCTTAATGCTTCTACTGGGTCTTTTTTGCTTGCCATTTTTGAAGGAATAAGTCCTGCAATAATTGTTAATACCATACTAATTACTACTAAAATAACTCCTGCAACAGGTGGCACCATTGCGTGTACCATAACATTTGTTACTTTATATATAATACTGTTTATTGGTATTGTTAATAGCACAGTTATTCCAATTCCAAGCAAGCCTGATATAAGTCCAATTATAAATGTTTCTGCATTAAATACTCTTGAAACATCTTTTTTAGATGCACCGATTGCTCTTAATATTCCTATTTCTTTTGTTCTTTCTAGTACAGAAATATATGTTATTATTCCAATCATTATACTAGAAACAATCAATGATATAGCAACAAATGCAATCAATACATAACTAATTGTATTTATAATTTGACTAACAGATTTCATCATAACCCCTATCACATCTGTATAGTTGATTACATTTTCTTCTTTACCTTCGTCTCTTTGTTTTGTGTTATAGTTTTCAATTTCAGTTGTAATAACATCTTTTGATTCAAAATCTTTTGGATATATGCTAATAGTTGTTGGTGTAGTTAAATCTATAGCACTCAGTTTTTCTAAATTTTTCTCATAGCTTGAATCTTGATTTTGTGTATAGTTTTCCATCATTTTAGCAATTTCTTCTGCACTTAATTTACTTATGGCAAGTTTTTGTTCTTCTGGTAATTGGTTATAGTTAAAGTTTTGGTTTTCTTCCTCTGTTGGGAATTTTAATCCTGAAAAAATGTTTAGTTCTGGATTATCTTTTTGTTCTTTTACAATTTCTTGTTCATTTGATTTATTTATTACATATTCTTTTAGCTCTTTAGTATAACCTACCATTCCTTGTAAATTTGTTGCTACGCTTTGGTCATTTTGCTTTATGATACCAACTATTTTAATACTCTCTGCATTTTGTATTTTTTCTTTCAAATATTCTTCATTATCACTTTTATCTAGCCATATTCCATTTTGTTTTTCATAATAATCTGTATTTAAAACTAACTTATATGATAAATTTAATAAATCTTCATAAGTATAAGTTGTTTGTTCCTCATCTTCTACTGTTTCTCCTTTTTGAATTGCTTGCCATTTTTTCTTTAATTCTTCTTGATCTTTTAAACCTAGAGAGTATAAAGTATAGTCACTAATTTCATTGTCTTTTCCTACAATTAAAACTACTTCATTATATTTTTTTGGCCAAGTTCCTGCTATTAAGTCATATTGTGAATGTACTAATTCTTCATTATCTAAAAGCTCTGTCCATACATCTGTGTTTGATACCATTACAGAGCTACTTCCCATCATATCTGCCCACTGATTATTAGCTTGTGCCTCCATAATGTCTCCCATTCCCATAGAATTCATAACTGTACTTGGATTAACTTTTACAATTCCGTTAGTTGTATCTTCTTTGTATAAATTGATATTTAAAGAATATCCATATTTAATTGCATTACTGTTTTCTTTTATAGGGTTATTTTCTTCTTCTAAATATTTTTTCAATTCTGTTAGGTTATTATTCTCTCTCTTGTTAGAAAGTGTAGCTATCATTTTGTTCATAATATCTGCTGAGCGAATTTTTCCTTCTTCAGATTCTCCGTCTGATTCTAATTCTCCCATCATAACTTCCATCATACTAGCCATATCTATTGTTGATTTTTCAATAGTAATTGGATAAGATGATAATGTATCTTCTTCTACTTTTCGAATATAATTATTAACCCCTGTTGAAATTGCCAAAATTAAAGCAATTCCAATAATTCCAATACTTCCAGCAAATGAAGTTAATATTGTTCTTCCTTTTTTTGTCATTAAGTTATTTAAGCTCAAACGTAATGCTGTAAAAAATTTCATAACTGTTCTACCAGTTTTTGCTTGATTATTTTCGTCTTTTTCATCTTCCTTAGTATATGGATTTGAGTCATCTGTTATTTTTCCATCTAAGATTTTAACAACTCTAGTTGAATATTTTTCCGCTAAATCCGGGTTATGTGTTACCATAATAATTAGTTTATCTTTTGATATTTCTTTTAATATCTCCATAATTTGCGTACTTGTATGTGTGTCTAATGCTCCTGTTGGTTCATCTGCTAAGATAATATCTGGATTGTTTACTAATGCTCTTGCAATTGCCACTCTCTGCATTTGTCCGCCTGATAATTGATTAGGTTTTTTGTTAATTTGCTCTTTTAGTCCTACATCTTCTAGTGCTTTTATTGCTCTTTCTTTTCTCTCTTTTCTTGATACTCCAGAAATAGTAAGAGCTAGTTCTACATTTGCAAGTACTGTTTGGTGTGGAATTAAGTTATAGCTTTGGAATACAAAACCAATAGAGTAATTACGATATGCATCCCAGTCTTTATCCTTAAATTGCTTTGTAGATTTATTATTTATAATCAAGTCACCTTTTGTATATCTGTCTAAACCACCTATAATATTTAATAATGTTGTTTTTCCTCCTCCACTTTGTCCTAGAATTGATACAAATTCGCTTTTCCTAAATTCTATGTTAATTCCTTTTAAAGCGTGTACAATGCTATCTCCTGCAATATAATCTTTAGTTATATTCTTTAGCTTTAACATTACATTCCTCCTTGTTTATATTATAATATGTTTTTAATTTTTTGAATAACATAGTGGCTACCTCCACTACTATTATTTTGTACATTTTCTACCATACCAATTATAAGTAAGTCTCCACCTTTTCTATTTGTTGTAAAACAATCAAACCATCCTAATGTTCCACTTTCTTTATCATCATTTGATTGCTTTAATTCTGCTGTACCTGTTTTTCCTGCAATTTCTAATCCATTTATTTTCATGTCACTAGCTGTTCCATTTGGATTTTCTACTACTTGAATAAGTGCATTTTTTATAGTGGATGCCGCTTCTTTTGAAAAAGCATTTTCATTTACATATTCTACTTTTTCATTTTCATATAATAAATATGGTTTTACCATTTTTCCTTCATTGGCAAAAGCTGAATAAATAGATGCCATATGTATTGGATTTACTAGCAAATCTCCTTGACCATATCCTGTATCTGCTAATTTAATTTCTCTTTCAATTGTTTCCCCATTTGAAAATTGAGATTTTCTTGCAGATAAAGGAAAATCAATTTCTTTTTGGAAACCTAATTTTTTTAGTCCTTCTACATATTTATCTTTTCCAATATTTAATGCTGCTTGTGCAAAAAAGATATTGTCTGAATGAATTAGTGCATTTGTTACATTCTTATTTCCTGAATATGCAGTTAGAGTAGTTACATGATAATCACCCCAACTACTATCTTTTTGCCAACTCAAATTATTATATGAATAAGTTGTATTTTCGTTAATAATATTATTTGTCAAACCAATTCCTGCTGTTATTGGTTTAAATGTTGAACCTGGGCAATAACTTTGTAAAAATCGAGTATATAGTGGTTTTGCTGTATCATTATTTAATTCCTCCCACTCTTTATTTGTTAGTCCAACTACAAAATCATTTGCATCAAATGTTGGTGTGCTAACTAAAGCTAGCATTTCTCCTGTTTCTGGATTCATGATTACAAAAAAGCCTTTGTCTTTTTCTAGTTCTTTATATGCTTGTTTTTGTATATCCATATCAATTGTTAATTTGATATCTTTTCCGTCTTTTTTATCTTGTTTTGCAATTTCATATGTTCTATTTCCATTTTCGTCTACAATATATATTTCGACACCATCTATTCCTCTTATTTCTTCTTCATAAGTTGCTTCAATTCCTGATTTTCCAATAACACTATTACTATTATATCCTTGACCTGCTTTTTGCTCTAAAATCTCTTGGCTAACTGCTTGAACATATCCAGTAATATGTGCTGCTTCTTTACCATATGGATATACTCTTCCATCAATAGAATTTATCATTACTCCTGGGATGTTTAATAATTGTTCTTTTAATTCTGTTTCATTCATTGCTACTTTCTTTATTGGCACAAATGTATCATCTTTTACATAAGATGCTTGTAATTGTGTATTTATATATTCTTCTGATACACCTGTTAGTTTTGAAATTTGAGCAATATTATTTTCTCTATTTTCTCCTAGTTTTCCTGGTACAATTCCAACAGAAGAAATCTTACCATCTTCTGCTAAAGAAACTCCATTTCTATCTGTGATTTTTCCTCTTGTTGCTTTAATCGTAGAAACTCTTACTTTATCTGTTTCTCGTAATTGTGGAAAAATTTGGCTTGATGCCCATTCTATTTTATATATCTTATCTTCTTTTTTTAATGTTGTTGTTTTTTCTAATGTTATTTTTCCTGCTCCTGTTGACATTGTTTGTGTATATGAAATTTTAGTACTGTCATTTTCTTTTGTTACTTCTTTTATTTCATTTTTTATATCTACTGCATCAATTCCTTCGTAAATATTTTTATTTCTAGTTATAAAATCTTCTTGTGAAATTTTTTGTTGTGATTCTTTTGTTATTTGTTGATACATTTCTTCATAATTTTTTTCATTTAATAAAGCGACATATTTATCTAATACGTCTTGTGGTTTTTCTTGAGAATTTAAGTTCAAAAAAATAATTGCTACAACTGCTATAATGATAATAAGTATAAAAAATACTACTAATTTTTTGTTCATATACATATCCCCCTTATATTACGCATATACTATATCATTTTAGCTATATTTTAGCAATAAAATTCACAAAAAATTCATAAAATTTTGTGTCGTAATTTATTTAATATTATTACAACTAATAAGCTTCTTGTTACATGATTTTTGGTATAAAAATCATTAGCCCTATAATTACTGAAACAATTGCAGCAACTAAAACCGCTCCTGCTGATACATCTTTTGCAATTTTGGCTTTTTCATTTTTTTCTGGCATTGCTATGTCTACTGTTGTTTCTATTGCAGTGTTTACAAGTTCTAATGAAATAACAAGTCCAAATAATATAATACAAATAATCCATTCTGCCATACTTATTTTAAAATAAAATCCTACTAAAATAACTAATAACATTATTCCTATATGAATTTTTAAATTTCTTTCTTCTTTTAATGCAGAAATAATTCCTCTACCTGCATAGTAAAAACTATAAATTAAACTTTTTTTCTTCTTCATATTTTTTTATCCTCGTATAATATATTTACAATCAATTTTATAAAATTAATTTACATTAAATAAATGATTGCATAAGAAAAATTT
>CANQOU010000016.1 GCA_947625565.1 uncultured Clostridia bacterium | reverse complement strand
AATTTTTAAAAATTAACGAAGTGAAAACACCTAGAGAAATACCAAAACAAATTCCAACTCCAATTCCTGCATAACTGTTTAATACTTTGCAAAAAACAATACTAAAAAGAATTGTCATTGATATTCCAACGCTAAAGCCAACACTTAGATATGAACCTCTTTTCATTACATATCCCTCCAAATTAATATTCATTTTTTGATAAAACATCTATTATGCTATTATATTTAATCATTAACTTTGATAAATCACCATTTTTTGTGCTTTGACTCATAATATAAGAACAAACACTGTTTAAAGCATTCCTTATTTCGTCTGATGTATAATTTTTGTCTTCTACTTTGACATCTGCTTGTTGTAATAAGTTTTGTTTTTCTATTGAAAAATCTTTCTTAAAGTTCATTTTTTTGCTCCTTTTATATTGATATTCTTACTATAATATAACACAAAAGATAGTAATAATCAATTACTATCCTTCATCGTTCAGGACAAAAAAATTGCTATTTATTATAAAAAGTGGTATAATGAATATATAGGAGAAAAGTTGTGTATTGGAAAGAAATATTGGAAAATCTAAATATGTGATATAAAAGGGGGAATTTTTATGAAAACATGGAAAAAAGTATTATTTTTCATAATTGTTGTACTTTTTATATTAGCTGTAGGATTTGGAATTTATTTTAGAGGCGAGCAAAAAAAGATATCCATGATTAGAGATTTAGCTACAAAACAAGAAGAAATTTTAAAGTGCGATACCTATTATCAAAAAATTGTAAACGATACAGATGAGAAAAGAACAGAAATAGAATATTATCAAAAAGGAAAAAAATCAATCTCCTTTTCTACAACGCTATTCAAACAAACAAATGAAACGGCAAAAGACATTATGTATGAGAATAACGGAGAAACTAAAATATACAGAGAAACTGGTAAAGAAGAATTGCTTGAAAAAGCAGGGATGATTTTTTCTATGCTTCCTGTCAATATAAATTTTAAAGATAGTAGTGATAAACAAATAAAGGAAGCAATGAAAGACGCAGAAATGTCAATTAAAGAAACTATATACAATGGTAAAGACTGTTATCTTTATAAAGCCAAAAACATTCCTGAAGTATATTTTGATAAGGAAACAGGTTTGGTTTTAAAATATTTGAATACGGAATTTGAATTTGAATTGAATCATGTAGACGATGCAGTCTTTGAACCAGATTTAACAGGCTATAGTTTGGTGGAATAAAAATTAGAAAAATAGGATTTTGAGTCTGAAACAGTTTACTGGACTAAAATCTGTCTCGTGTTGACGATAAGACAAAAGCCATTCGATTGGATGGCTTTTTATGCCGTTATGAAAAAAATAAAAAGGGCAATTATATAGCAGGATAAAAAATTTCATTTTTTTATCCTGTTCATCGTTTTATTCATATAACTTTTTATTGTGCAAATACATTTATAGTACATTTTTAGTTCTTCTTTATCACTTCTTTCGATGATGTCATGCAAATTCTCTGATACTTGAAGCTTATTATTTTCGCCTTTTCCATATAAAATAAAATCTGTGTCGATGCCTGTTGCTGATGCAATCATATCTAATGAAGACAAACTGATTAAAAAATCTCCTCGTTCAATCTGTCCTATATGTCTTTCTGTTAAATCGCATCTTTTACCAAATTTATCTCTTGATTCTTCAAAAATTTCCTCCCTAATTTTTCTTATTCTAGCTCCTATCATTACTTTGTCTAGTGCCATTTCATTATTCCTCCTTCAGCAATGTACTTATCTAAGTATATTTTATATTCTTTTTCAAAAACATTATATACTTTATTACTAAAATTTTTTGTACTTTGTCGAAGTAAGTCGATTTTATAATGCTTGGATATTTAGCCATTTACAAGGATTTGAAAAATAAAACAAATTGCTTTTTCGACAAAACAGCACCATAATTCGACAAATTTCGCAACTGTTTTCTCGTATAATCTTGGCAGGGCTAATGTACCTGTTTTAAGTAACATAATGCAGAAGATGTATTTCAGAAATACTTAAGATAACACTTTAGATGTTTACACAGGACATTATGCCCTTTTTACATATGAATAATTAGATATAAAATCAATTTTTTTGGAAGGAGGTTTTGTTTTTTAATGTGTTCCTTATAACAGGAATGTTAGCCCAAATTTGAAATTTGGGAGGAACACTTATGTTAGAAAATCAAAAAAGTGTAAATGACAAAAGGTTTGATAGTTACCTAAATAAAATTATCATTTTTACTTCAAAAGCTTATTTTAAGAAACAAATGAGGATTGCAAATACAGAAAAAATTATTGTAGATGATGAAGACTATGCCTCATTTCTACAAAATTTTCTCATGGTTAATTGTGCCTTTTCAAATGTAGATGACTTTGTAAATGATATTGAATTGAATAATGCTTTACAGTCGCTGTCTGCCATTGAGCAGTCAGTGATTTTTTTGCTTTTTAAGGAAGAATTAAAACAAGATGATGCAGCAGAAATTTTAAAAATATGTTCAAGAACAGTAAGAAGAATAAAACTCAGAGCAATAGAAAAATTAAGGAAATACTTGAAAGGAGACAATGAAAATGAAAAATAAAAGTTTATATGAATTAGGAAAATTAGCACAAAAAGGCAATGAAATGGCTATGATGGAAATTATTGAGAGAAAGAAAAATATGCTAAAAAAATACAGTTTTGGAGATGAAGATAGGTATCAATTTCTAGTTTTGAAACTTATTGAGGGAATAAGAAATTTTAAATTTTAGAAAAAAATTTAAAAATAAGTGTCCGGATATTTAATTTTTGTCAATGTTTATATATTGAAGGGCAAATTTTAAAGGAAGCACTATATTAGAAAAAAGACAGGTAGGACATGCTCTTATCTGTCTTTCCTTAATTTTACGAAAGGAGAATAAAAATGTTTTTAAGATTTGTATTATTAGGAATAGCTTTTGTTGTAATCTTATTTGTATTTGAAATTCTTATACCAAAAATAAAATTGAAATATAGGTTACACAAAGAGCTAAGATTAAAGAAACAAAGGCAAGAAGCATTTAGAAAAAAGATGAAAGAATTAGAAATTAAATAGGATTTCTAATAGTTTTGTCATTTCTAAAAAGTGTCGACAAAAAATTAACTAAAGGTGGAATATATGGAAAAATCAAAAGAAAATATTATAAATTTATTTTATATTGAGCATTTAAAAGTAAATGAAATAGCAGAAGAATTAAGCTTTTCATCAGCATATATAACAAAAATAATAAAACAAGACAATAGATATCTACAAGAAAAAGAATATAGAAAAACCGTATCAAAGACTAAACGAAAAATTGCTCAAAATAACTTTATTAAGACTAAAAGAGAAAGAGAACGAATAGATAATAATTATACTACTTTGCAAGAACAACACAGACAAGCATCTAAGGAATTATCAAAATCAAGACATCTTTCAAATGAAGCATTTAGAAGATGGAATACTAGTGCCTATAAATATAACCCTTCAAAAAGACGATATGAATTTGACAGTAATCTTGGCAGATCTTATGCCGTACCCAAATACATAAAGGAGAGGTGAGAAATAATATGGAAGAAAATTTGTTAAAAATATTCAAATTAGCTGATATGCTAAACGAGAAACAAAGTAAAATATATGCAGAAATTGAATACACAGCAGATAATAAGAAAAAATTGCAAATATCAATAAGAGCAAAGGATACTTATAGATACATAGAAAAATGTGAAGTACAATTAGCCAACAATCCCTTATTAAAATGGAACAATATTATTGAATTATTTGAAAGCTATATAGGGGGTGTAAGTGATGAATAAAAAAGAAGCAGTTGCTTATGCCCAAGTTACATTGAATTTTATGCAAAGTTCAAAATATAATGGTGAAATTAATGCAGAAACTTTTGGCATAGAAATGAGACAAGCTTTTAAACTATATCCTCGTGATATTATCTTTACTATTGCAGATGCACAAATTAAAGCTACGCAAAAGTTAAAAGCAATGAAAAGTGGAAGTGATAATATTGAATAAGGAAGATGAAATACGCTATTATGAAATACTATTGAAAGACTATCCAGATATAATTAAAGTCAATACACTAAAACAAATTTTACCAAAAACAGGAAAGAATAAGATATATAAATTATTAAAAGACAAAGAAATACATTCAAGAAGAATTGGGAGAGATTATTATATACCTAAAATCAGTATTATCAATTATTTTATGGAAAAATAAAAAAATGACTTCAACATTGTTAAGCAAGTTTGGACTATGTTATAATCAATTAAGTGATTAGATAAATCCAACTTGCTTTTTATGAAAGGAGAAATATGTTAGAAGAAGCAAGATATCAAAAACTAATTAAAAGAATAAAGGACTTAAATGAAAAATATAAAATTTCCGAAGATATAACTTATTCGTTGCAAGAAAAAGATAATGTATATCAATGTGTAATCAGATATCAGAAAAATGGAAAATGGGATCAATTATGGGCGTCTACTGGACTAAAAGTAGAAAAAGGTAATCTAAGAAATGCCAAAAAATCAGCCGAAGAAATAGCTAATGTATTCAGAGAAGAAGTAGCACAAAATAATGATAAAAGAAAAAAACAAAATGTCAATATTATAGATTTTCAAAGTATAGTTGAATTAAACACAACAAATTATAATACAAATAAAACAACAAAGGCAGATTGGGATTTTTATGAATACATGGAATTTTGGCTATATAAAGTAATAAGAAAGTCAGTAGAACAAGACACATTTAATGGATATGAGAGAAATGTTACTAAAAGGCTAAAAGATTATTTTACAATGGATGAACATAGAAAAAAAGTAAAAGAAATAACAGCAGATGACTTAGAAAATTTTTATGATTATCTAAGAGATAATAATTTAAAAAACGCATCCGTAGACCACTATAATGACAACATAAGCAGTGCCTTTAAATATCTATTAAGGAAAAAAGAAATACGATATAATCCAACAGACTTAATTGAGCCAATTTCTCAGGAAATAGTAGAAGTAAATACATACAATAAGGCAGAAATCATGACATTATTTGAAATATTAAAAGGAGACTCAATAGAATTAGCTACTTATATAGATGCGTATTATGGATTAAGAAGAAGTGAAATAATTGGATTAAGAGAGCAAGTATTTGATTTTGAAGATAATAATTTTATTATAAATCATGTAGCAATTCAAAATGATGGTAAAAAGAATAAAGAAAAAATATATTTCAAAGATAAAACAAAATCAAAAAAAGGATATAGGAGCTTTCCGTTACTTCCAGAAATAAAAAAAATGATTATTGAAAAATTGGAAAGAATTGAAGAATGCAAAAAGATTTTTGGAGATACATATAATCATAAATATGATGGATATATTTTTGTTCATGATAATGGAGATATAATGCAACCAAACTATTTTACAAAAAGGTTTAGCAAAATAATAGAAAGAAATAATTTAAAAAAAATAACACCTCACGGATTAAGACATAGTATTGCTACCTTATTACACTTGCAAGGAGTAGATATAAGGGATTTACAAGATTGGCTAGGACATCAAAATATTAGTTCTACCAATAGATATACTAGAAGTGATTATAAAAAACAAGTGGCTACTGCTAATGTAGTTGCACAGATATTTGAAACGCCAAATGATGCGATATAAAAAAAGAATATTCATATAACTATGAATACTCCACTTAATTGGTCTTTATGTTGTTAAAATTTGTTAGAGTTTGTTAGAGTTTTTTGAAAATGGTGAGCCAAGAGGGATTCGAACCCCCGACACCAGGCTTAGAAGGCCTGTGCTCTATCCACCTGAGCTATTGACCCGTATAAAAACTATACAAGAAGTTTGTTAGAGTTTTTGTTAGAGAAAATCTAAACAAAACCTACAATGCAGATATAACAACAACCTTGAAAGACCGACCACAATCTTAGAAGGCCTGTGCTCTATCCAACTGAGCTACTGACCCATAACTATGGACAGTAAATATAATAACACAAAAAAAGTTGAATGTCAATAATAAGGCAAATAAAAATTAAAATAAAATTTTTAAAAATCCAAGAATTCCAAAGACAATAAACAATACATTTGATAAAAATTGGATATATTTAGAATTCAATTTAGTATCTAAAAATTTTCCAAAAAGTACAGCAATACTATTGCTAGCAACCATACCACAAACTGACCCTAAAACTAAAGAAAATTTATAAAAAGGGTATTCAATTCCAAGCCCTAAAGAAGCGAGAAAAGTTTTATCTCCAAACTCTCCTATAATGATGCTAGTAGCAATAAATAAAATATAATACCAAGTAGAATGAAATTTTTTAGAAGTTTCAGTAGATTTTTTAGATGTATTTAAATCATTTGAATTATTGTGGAAAAAGCCCCAAATACCAAACAATATAAAGGAAATATATGTTATAATAGATAAATAGAAACGAAAACTTTCATTTATCATTCCTAAATGACTTCCAAATAAAATAGCAACACCATGGCTCAACAATGTACCAATAGCAACGCCTAATAAAATACGCGAAGCCTTTAGTTTATTCGAAAAAGACAAAACAATTAGCTGAGTTTTATCACCTAATTCTGAGACAAAGATTAACATAAAAGCAATAAAAAAAGTATATATAAAATCCATATAGAACCAACCTTTCAACATACTAATAATTATGACGTATATAAAGAAAATATTATGGAAAATGTGAAATCTTTGTGAAAACCTTTACAATTTCATGGAAAAATGGTATGATACTAGGGAAATCCGAAAAAGCAAAATAAAAAAGGAGGAGGAACAGTCGTGATAGAAATCAAAAATGTAACAAAGAAGTACGGAAAAGTCATAGCTGTAGACAACATTAACTTTGAAGTAAAAAATGGTGAAATAGTAGGACTATTAGGTCCAAATGGCGCAGGTAAAAGTACAACAATGAATATGATAACAGGATTTATTGAGCCAACAGAAGGAACTATTATTATAGATGGATACGATATGTCTAAAAAACCAAAAAAAGCTAAAAGAGAAATGGGATATATGCCAGAAGGTGTGCCATTATATGCAGATATGACAGTTAGAGAATTTGTTAAATTTATGGCTGAAATAAAAAGAGTAGACAAAAGAGAAAGAAATGTAAAAGTAGAAAAAGTTATACAACAAACAGGATTAAAGGATGTAGAAAAAAAGCTTATTAAAAATCTTTCAAGAGGATATAAGCAAAGAGTAAGCATGGCAGGTGCACTAGTTGGAGAACCTAAAGTACTTATCCTAGATGAACCAACTGTAGGATTAGACCCAAAACAAATTACGGAAATAAGAAGCTTAATAAAAGAACTAGGCAAAACACACACTATTATTTTAAGTTCCCATATTTTATCAGAAGTTAGTCAAATTTGCCAAAGAGTTGTTATTATAAATAAAGGAAAAATCATTGCAGTAGATACACCAGAAAATTTAGAAACAAAAGTATCTAGTAAAAATATAGTATATGTTACTGTAGAAGATGCAGAAAATAAAATAGAAAAAGTAGCTGAAAATATTAAGGAAATAACTAATATAAAATTCATAAAGGAAAATAACGACAATACGAAACAATATATGTTAGAATCAAAAAATGATGTAGATTTAAGAAAAATTGTATTTAAAGAATTTGCAAAAGAAAATATAACTATATTTGAATTAAAGAAAGAGGATGCAACACTAGAAGATGCATTTATGAAACTAATAGAAGGAGGTAACGATAATGTGGGCAATAATTAAAAAAGAATTTAAATCTTATTTCACAACACCAATAGGATATATATTTATCGGAGTATTTCTAATTGCATTTAGTGTATCATTCTATTTTACAGTTTTAGGTTATGGAAGTGTTAACTTTGAATATATTTTTTATTCTATGCCAACAATTTTAGTATTAGCATTTCTTATACCAGTACTTACAATGAGAACATTAGCGGAAGAAAGAAAAACAGGAACAGAACAATTATTATTAACTTCTCCACTTAGTATAACAAAAATTGTATTGGGAAAATTCATAGCAGCATTAAGCATAGTATTGATTACAGAATTATTCACTCTTATGTATTTTGCTATTATATGTCATTTTGGTATGCCACATATTAAAACAGCAATTATTACATTTATAGGATTTATACTATTTTGTATGTCATATATTTCATTTGGAATATTTGCATCAAGCATTACAGAAAATCAAATTATAGCAGGAATAATTTCTATAGGATTTTTCATTATTACATGGGTATTTCCAGATTTTAACCCAAACTTGAATGCATTGTCTTTTATCAATATGTTTTATAATTATACACAAGGACAAATTGATATTGCTGATACAATAACATTTATCACATTTACAATTACTTGTATTTTATTAACAATTATATTCTTGCAAAGAAGAAAAAGTGTAAAATAGGAGGGAGAAAGTTGAAAAAAGAAAATAAAGAACTTATAAAAGTAGAGACTAAAGAGAAAAAAATAAATAAGTCTTTTCATAAGTTTATTGATATAATTAAGAAAAAGTGGCTTATAAATGGTACAAAAACAATAATATTAGTTTCTATTATTTTAGCCATATTTTTTGCAATCAATATTGTTATGAAAAACTTAGATTTAACACCAATTGACTTAAGTAAAGACCAGTTATTTACATTAACAGAAGATAGTAAAAAATTAGTAAAAAATATTTCAAAAAATATAAACATGTATTTTGTAGAATATTCTGAAGATGATACAGTTATTGATTTAGCAAAGCAATATTCGAAAGAGAATGATAATATTACAGTAGAAGTAGTCAAGGCAAGTGATAGACCAGATCTAGTGCAAAAATACGGAATTGAAACAGGCTCAGCAGGAATTATTGTAGAATGTGGTGAAAGATATAAAGTATTAAGTTCAAACGAATTGATAACATTTAACTATGCAAATTCTGAAACAATTGACCTTTCAGAAGAAAAATTAACAGCATCACTTTTACTTGTTTCAGCAGAAATGATTCCAAAAGTATATTTCTTAACAGGATACTCAAATTTATCTCTAAATAGTGGATTACAATTTTTAAATATGTATTTACAAAACGAAATAAATGAGGTTGAAAGTGTAGACCTTTTAACTACAGGAAAAGTACCTGATGATTGTGATACATTAGTTATTGTAATGCCATCAAAAGACTTTGAAGATTCTGCAACAAATGCTATACTAGAATATATAAACAAAGGAGGAAATATACTATGGTTTCAAACTGCAATAGCTCAAAATGTCGATTTACCAAATGTTAATAAAATATTAGCTACATATGGAATTAAACCATTTGAGCCAGGAATTATTAGAGAATCAGATGAAACTAAAATGTTATCAGGAATGCCTGATTGTATATTACCAAATATAGAAAATACAGAAGTAACAAAAAAATTACAAAATTCAGAAGGAATTATTTTAATTGATGCAACAAAAATCAATACAGAGGAAGATTCAAAATTAGAAGAATTAAAAATAGAAAAAACAGATTTAATTACAACAAGTGAGAACTCATATCTTAGAACAAACTTTTATATAACATCAAATGAACCACAAGCGCAAGAGGAGAAAAAAAGCTATACAGTAGGTCAAATGATGGAAAAAACGTTGTCAGAAGCAAATGAAGAAACAGGAGAAAGTGCAAAGGTATCAAAATTAATCATTTATGGAGAAGCATACTTCATTTCAGATATACCATTATCTCAAGGTGCAGGAGACCCAGCAATTATATATAGACAAAATAGAGATGTAGCCCTAAATTCTATTGCATATTTATCAAATAAAGAAGAAGGGATTATTTCTAGAAAAAATACAGGAACTATAACTTATTCTGCAACAGAGGTAGAAAACAATGTTATTTTAATAATAATATTTGCTGTACCAATTCTTATTATTTTAGCAGGAATTATAGTATGGATTGTTAGAAGAAGAAGAAAATAGGAATATCAAAAAAAAGACCACATATAATAAAATGGGGTCTTTTTTTATGTTAAAAATTATATTTGTCATAATAGGAGCACTAATAGGGGCAGGATTTGCTTCTGGACAAGAGATATATTTATTCTTTTTTTCTTATGGTATAAAGGGAATAGTAGGAATTATTATTTCTAGTATGTTGTTTAGCTTAGTAATTTACAAAGTATTTAATATAGTTGATAAAAATAAAATTCAGAGTTATAAACAGTTTTTAGAAGTAATTATAGGCACAGATACTAAATTAAAAAGATATTGTATATCAATACTTAATATATTTATCAATTTATTTATTTTAATTACATTCTTTATTATGATAGCAGGATTTGGAACTTATTTGAATGAAAATCTTTATATTTCACAAATATTAGGAAGTAGCATATTAGCAATATTATGTATTATAATCTTATTAAAGGAAACTAAAGGATTAGTAAATGTAAGCCAGACAATTGTGCCTGTGTTAATAGTGTTTATTTTAATTATAGGGATAATTAGTAGTAAACAAATAAACTTTTCCTATATAATTGCAGAAAATACAAACTGGTTTATTAGTAGTATCTTATATACAAGCTATAATATGATTTTGCTTATTCCTGTTTTAATTTCTCTAAATAATGAAATCAGTAATATAAAAACATATAAGGTAGCCACATCAGTAGGAATTATAATTAGCATATTAGCATTTTGTGTTTATATTGCAATGACACAAATTATGGTAAATATTGAACATTTAGAAATGCCTATTTCATATGTAGTTACCACAAAATTTCCATATTTAAAATTTATATATGGAATTATTATATTATCATCTATTTTAACGACAGCAATAGCTTTAGGAACAGGATTTTTGCAAAATATACAGAAAAATAAAGATACTAAAGTTACAATAATGATTGCTATTTGTATTGCATCTATTCCAATTTCAACTATCGGATTTTCAAATTTAATTAGATTTTTATATCCTATATTTGGATATTTAGGTCTTGTTCAAATTCTAAAAATAATTACTATGAAAACAGTTGAAAAAACATAAATTATATAGTAGAATAAAAACAACAATGAAGGAAAGGAAAAATAAATGAAGGATTATTGGAAAGAACCAGAGAGCAAAAAAATGAACAAAAAAAGAATTGCAATTACTGCTATAGCTGCCATGGTTATAATTGCCATTGTTGTTTTTATTATTATTTATGTGCGAGATAAGGACTTTAGAGAGTGGGTTGATACTAATATTTTACAAAAGGAAGTTAATCAAGATAAATTAGTTACAATAGATATAGCTCAAGATGAAAATTCAAAAATCTACGCATTTGGACAATATATAGGAATTTTAAATAAGAATGAATTTCATATATATGGAAGTACTGCTAAAGAGGAGACAAAGATTGATATGGATATATCAAATCCTATATTCCATGCAAATGAAAGAAATTTAGTTATTGCAGAAGAAAAAGGTCAGAAAATATACTTTATACAAGATAAAGAAATGATTTGGGAAGATTCAATAGATGGAAATATTTCAAAAATCTATACTGGTCAAAATGGATATACAGCTGTTGCTATTACAGGTACAATCAATAAAACGGTTATAAATGTTTATGATGATAAAGGTAAAGCTTTATTTAAAACCTTCTTATCAACAACAAGAGTTTCTGACATAGCTATTTCTAATGACAATAAATATCTAGCATTAGCAGAAGTAGATACATCAGGAGTTACAATACAATCAAAAATCGAAGTGTTTTCAATAGAAAAAGCACAAGAAGATGCAGATAATTCGAAAATTGCAATATATTTAATAGACAACAATGAATTGATTACTAATATTCAATATCATAATAAAGACAGACTAATTTGTATGTCTAAAGATAAAATAACAGCTTTTTCATTAGACGGTAACAAAGAAGTTTTGTATGATAATACAAATAAGAAAACAATATTTCAAGCAATTGATTTGAATGATAATGTAGTAATACTAGAGGAGATGGCTGCTAATTTATTTACAGCAGATACTAATGTAACTATTGTAAATACAGAAAATAAAGGAACTGCAAACTATACTGCCAAATCAGTTACTAAGGAATTATATACATATGAAAACATAATAGGACTTAATTTAGGCACGGAAATAGAATTTATAAACACAGGTGGATGGTTAGTAAAACGATATAAAGCAAAACAAGAAATTACGGATGTTGTTATTTCTGGAAATATAGCAGGAATTATTTATAGAGATAAAATTGAAATTGTAAATTTATAAAGGAGAAGAAATATGATTGCTGATATTATAATTATTGCAGTTTTAGCATTATCAATATTTTTAGGATATAAAAAAGGACTTATAGAGTTAGGCATAAGCTTATGTGCTGTTGTTATTGCAATTGTTGCTACAATAATCTTATATAGACCAATAACAAATATTATTATAAATACAACTAATTTAGATGAAACAATAGAAACTAAAATTGTGGAAAATCTTTCAATATCTGAGCAAGATAAAACTAACATACAAGGACAAATTCAAAATGAAATATTACCAACTACAGCAAGAGAAATATCTATAAGTATTATTAGAACTGGGGTAATGTTAATTTTATATATTGTCATTAGAATAGTATTAAGGTTTGTTACAGCTTTAGCTAACTTGATAGCTAAATTGCCAGTATTGGAGCAATTTAATGAAATAGGTGGAATTATATTTGGTGCTATTAGAGGGATTGCTTTTGTATATATAGTTTTGTTGATAATCAGTTTTGTAGGACAAATTAATTCAACAAACATAGTACATACAGAGATTGAAAAATCACTTATTGCCAAGGAAATGTATAAGAATAACATTATTTCTTTACTGATAAAATAAAATATGCATAATGGTTGCTTTTTGTTATTTGATTTGATATACTAAATATAATAAACTTAGGAGGAATAGTTGAAGTGAAAAAACAGCAAAAAAAGAAGGAAAGAAAGCTAGGAAGAAAAATATTATTAGTCATTTTATTATTAGTTATTGTATATGGAATATGGTTTGCATATAAAACAAAGAAAAATGGCGGAGGAGTTTCAGGAATGCTTGCAACAGTAGTAGGACATGATGAAAACACTAAGAAAAATTTACCAGAATTCAAAGTTTTATTGTTAGGAGTAAGTACAGACTTAGGAGATAATGCACCAACTGATACTATAATGGTAGCATCATATAATCCTAATACTCAAAGAGCCACTTTATTATCTATTCCAAGAGATACATATATAGGAAGTAATAAAAACAGAGCAACACCATCAGACAAAATCAATAGTTTATATAGTACCAGTATAGACAAAATTTTGAAGGCAGTTAATGATTTAACAAATTTAGATATTAAATATTATGCTGTTGTTAAAACAGAAGCTTTTATAGAATTGGTAGATGCACTTGATGGAGTAACATTCAATGTTCCAATGAATATGAAGTATGATGATCCAACACAAAACTTGCACATAAATTTGACTGCTGGGGAACAATTATTAGATGGAGATAAAGCAGAACAATTATTACGCTTTAGGCATAATAATAATGGTACATCATATCCTGTAGAATATGGGGACAATGATACTGGAAGAATGAGAACGCAAAGAGAATTTATGATGGCAGTTATGCAACAAACTTTAAGACCAGAAAATATATTTAAATTAGGTCAGATATTAGATATTGCGGGTAGAAATTTAGAGACTAACTTAGATTTTAATTACTTGAAGGATTATATCCCATATGCAGTTGAATTTAGTACAGAAAATATGGTAACAGATGTTTTACCAGGTGTAAATGACCAATTACCACCAAAATCTGCAGGTGCCGGGAACAGATATTGGTTTTTCATACCAGATGAAACACAAATAGAAACAACAATTCAAAAACTATACTATCCAGAAACTGTAGAGGAAGCGGAAGACGATGAAAATACAACAGGAAATACTACTAATGCGGCAAGTACGAGTAAATCAAAAATTAAATTGGAAGTTTTAAATGGTACAGGCAATGACTCTAAACTTAAAGAAGTAGTAGATTTATTAAAAAAAGAAGGATATGATGTTACGAAAACAGGAAATACATCAGAAATTTCTAAAACTGTTGTTACTAATAAAAAAGATTTAAGTGAGGAAAGCTTAAAAGATATTAAAGATTTATTAGGAAATGCAAGTGTTGGAAATAATAAGAACTATAGCAGCAAAGTAGATGCAACCATTATTATTGGAAAAGATTTTAATAAGGTCAATGAATAAAAAAAGGGGGACATATAATTTAATTCATGTCCTCTTTTTATTTTGATATTCAATAAATATTTATTATCAGTTATTTTTTTCTTTTTATTTTTACAAAGCAAAGTAATAAAAGAATTACTAATACACATAACAATGCTATTATAAAGTAAATATTTGAAGATTTTTTTATTACATCATTTGCAGCAACTAAATCAATTGAATAATTTTGCTCATCAATTGTATATGTAGCAGTACCAACAATTTCTCCTTTGCTGACTGGGGCTGATGGAATATTTTTTAGGGTTATTTGAGGAGAAAGATAATCTAAATCAGAACGAGCTAATAAATTTAAATTATCATTTAATACTATATCAAGGTTTTGTGTATCAGAAGTTGCATCTTGTACTGTTATTTGAGTAATAATATCTCCTTTTTTTGCAATATCTTGAAAAGCAAAGGATTTTGCAGCATATTGAAATAGTTGTTTTGTTTCATTAAATCTATTTAAAGATTCTTCAGAATGTAAAATTACGCAAATCATAGATAAGTCATTTTCTTTAGCATATGAAGCTAGACAATATTTTGCAGGTGTTGTAAATCCAGTTTTTGTTGCAAGGAGTGACGGATAATAGTATTTACTATCTGGGTTTAGCATAGGGTTTGTGTTACTATATTTTCGTATATCAGAAAGATTAGTTGCAGGTATTTCACAGGATTTTAAACTTGCGTATTTTTGGAAGGTTGTATTGCTAACACAATATTTCATTAGTAAGGCTATATCATATGCTGTTGAATAATGATTTACATCATGCATACCACTAGGGTTAGTAAAATGTGTATTTTTTATATTTAATTCTTGCAATTTAGCATTCATTCGAGCTGCAAATTTGGGAATAGAACTGTCTATATGGAAAGCAAGAACATTTGCGGCATCATTTGCAGAATATACCATAAGTAATTGTAGTAATTGATTTACTGTTAGTTGTTCATTTGGTTTTAATTCTGCAATACTATATCCTTCTGGAATATTAGATACTGCATTTGCTGGTACTGTAACAGTGTCATTTAAATTACAATTTTCTATTGTTAAAATAGCAGTCATAATCTTAGTAACACTTGCTGGTTCTAGTTTAGAATTTTCATTTTTATTAAATAATACCTTAGCAGTAGAGGTTTCTATCAATACTGCAGAATCAGCTGAAACATATGGAACTAATACAGTTGAAGCATATGACAAATTTCCTGATAATATTAGTACAATTAAAATAATAAAACAAAGTATATATCTTTTTTTCACTTATCATCACCTAGTTTTTTAATCTTATTACACTATATCGTATTTTAGTTTTTTTTTCAATATGCATAAAAATAAAAAGAGGAAAAATATCGTAGAAAGGAATGTGATAGAAATGAAGAATTTTAATAGAAAACAAAAAATAATAATTATATGCATTTGTATAGTTTTAATAGGGGCTATAATTTATTATGTATATGCAAATTATGATGTTAATCAAGGTGAAGAGGTTTTTTTAGATGGCAAAATAGACAATCAAGAGAATGTATTAAATAATGCATTAGAAGAGAAAAATGAAGATGGAAAAGAAAAGACAAAAGATGTTACGGTGTATATAACAGGAGCAGTTAATACACCTGGAGTGTACATATTATCAGAAGGAAGCAGAATAGCAGATGTTATTGATAAGGCAGGAGGATTAACTGATGATGCAGATGCTGGAGCAGTAAATTTAGCATATGTAATTGAGGATGGCATGCATATTATTTTGCCAAGAAAAAATGAAGAAGAAAAATCATATATAACAACAGAAAGTGGATTAGATGTGAATAATACTACTAAAAAAAGTGATAATAGTGGAAATAAAATGATAAGTTCAGCAAAAATCAATATTAACATAGCTACAAAAGAACAGTTGGAAACATTAACAGGAATTGGACCTTCAACTGCTGATAAAATTATAGAGTACAGAAAAGAAAATGGAAATTTTAAAAATGTTGAGGATATAAAAAATGTTAATGGAATTGGCGAAAGTAAATATAGTAAAATTAAAGATAAAATTTGTGTTAAATAAGATTAAAAATAATCAGGCAATTTATTTTATTGCCTGATATATTTTAATTTACAGTTGCTTTCCATAACCCATGTTTATTACAATAACTATATAATGTAGAGTTAGGAATATATGGAAATATGGCTTTTGCATCTTCATTAGGTAGAAGTGTCACAGTATATTCTTTAGAATCTGATACTAATGAAATCCATTCAATGAAATGTTCTTCTTCCATAACATGTGGAACACATACTGAAATGGTATCTCCTAATATTTCATAAGTAGGAATGTGCTTTTCAACAGCAGCATCTACAGAGTTTGGAATTACAGTTTCCATTTCTTTTCCACAACATTGAATGCATTTTTCTGGACAGTCTTTAAGTATTTTTATTAAAGCACCACAGCTTTTACATTGCTTTAATGTCATATTTAT
>CANQOU010000015.1 GCA_947625565.1 uncultured Clostridia bacterium | reverse complement strand
TGACCCCTACGGGAATCGAACCCATGATTCCACCTTGAGAGGGTGGCGTCTTAACCGCTTGACCAAGGGGCCTTTTTAATACCCTATATTTATATCATTTTTTTTCGTTTTCGTCAACACTACTTTCTAAAATTTCTTTTAGTCTTGCATCTTGTTGTGTCAAATATAAATACCCGATTAATGCTTCAAATGCAGTAGCGTACATATATTCTTGTATATTTGCATTTTTAGGTAAATGATGATTTTCTGCATTTCTTCCACGTCTTACAATATCTTTTTCTTCTTCTGATAACATATTTTCTATTTTTTGTAAAATTTCTGCTTGTGCCTTTGCTTTCACATATTTTATTGATGCCATATGTAATGCATGTGGTTTTTGTTTTGTTTCATTTACTAATTTTGTTCTGATATATAGTTCATAAACACTATCTCCAATATATGCCCATATTAATGGAGATAATAAATTTACTTCTTCCTTACTTCGTTTTATATCAATAAATTTTTCCAAATTGTTACCTCTTTTCTATAGTTATACGTCCTAATTTTCCATTTTTGAATTCGTCTAATATTAGTCTTGATACTTTTTCTTCGTCAATATTTCCACCATTTATTATGCAACCTCTTTTTCTTCCTATTTCTAGCATAACTTGGTAAGGATCTCTTTCTAAGTCATTTTCGATAAAACTCTGGTCTAGTTTATAACGGTTATATATGTTTTCTTTATAATTTTCTAGTAAAAATTTTGTTAATTGATATGCTACTTCTACTTTATCTAGAATTTCTTCTTTTATCGTTCCTGTAAATGATAAATGCATTGCCACTTCTTCACTCTCAAATTTAGGCCATAAAACTCCTGGTGTATCCAATAATTCTACTTTTTCATTTATACGTATCCATTGTTTTTGTCTCGTTACTCCAGGCTTATTTCCTACATTTGTCGAAGTCTTTTTACTAATACGATTTATTAAAGATGATTTTCCCACATTAGGTATACCTAAAATCATTGCTTTAACTTTTCTTCCGCTTCTTCCTTTTTGCTCCATTTTTAATTGTTGCTCTTGCATTACATTTTCTATTTGTTTCATTAATGTTGGTATTCCATATCCTGAATTTGCATCTGTTAAAATTGCTATTTCTCCTTTGGATTCAAAAAATGAAATCCATTTTTGATTTTCTGTTTCATTTGATAAATCACATTTATTTAATACAATAATTTTCTTTTTATTTTTAGTTATTTCTTGTATATCTGGATTTCTACTAGATATTGGTATTCTTGCATCTATCAATTCTATTACAATATCGACTAATTTTAAGTCTTCTATTATTTGTTTTTTAGCTTTTAACATATGCCCGCGGATACCATGATAGTACGACTTTTCTAAACTCCTTATCTGACTCATTTATATCTTTTTTATTAGCCAATTGATTCACTCCTTTTAATAATTTATACAACATTCTTTAACATTATATCATATTTTTCTCTTTTTATAAAGTCAATTGTTTCAATAAATTCATCCTGATATTTAAATATTATCTTTATATTACCATTATAATGAACCTGTATATCTTCTTACACCAACTATACTTTTATCAATATTTTTTATAGTTACTTGAGGTTTTACTTATATTTTTATATCTGCCATATATAACTCCTTTCCCACAAAAAGAGAAGTTGATTTCTCTCAACTTCTCTTTTCTTATTTATTCTTTGATATTAGTTATTTGGTGGAATAGGTGGCATAAATGAATCTTTTAATTTTTCTATTGTATCTGCTTTTACCCATTCTTTCATTCCTGTTTTCCAAAGTAAACTTGAAGGTGTTAATTGTCCTAATATAATCATTTCCTTTAATTTTTCTATACTATATGGACCTGTTGGCTTTCCATCAACTGCTAAATAGTATTCTTCTGTTGGAATAGCTGGTGGCTTTTCTGTTTGTGTTGGATTATTTATTCCAGACATCATATTATTCATTGAACCTGCTATATTTTGACCAACAGCACCACCAACTGCCATACTTGCCATCATTGCTGCCATATTAAATCCATCTCCACTACCACCTGACAAATTAACATTTCCTGCACCATTTTCTCCCATTTTTCCTAATGCTTCTGCACCTGCAACTCCAACTTCAGCTTGTTTTTCAACTTGGAATGCACCCATATTATCAGATTGTGTCTTTTTATGCATTGCATATTGTCCTTCTTCTCTTTGTATTCTAAGAGTTTCTTCTTTATTTTCCATTTCGATTCTTTGGTTACCTTCAATGTCTTTTAATTTTGCCTCTACTTCTGCTTTCTTAATAGCACCTGCTACATCTTTAGTAACACTCATTAATTCTTTATATCCTTCACTAGATTTATCTAATTCTATTGCTGACAAGTCAACTCCTGAAACATCAACCCCAAAATTTTCTCTAAATCTATCTTTTACATATAGTTCAATCTCATCATTTATTTGAGCAGTTTTAGTTTCAATTTGAACTAACGGAATATTATTACTAGCAGGAATATTAGTAATTATATCTTTTACATATCTAGTTACTGCATCACGAACCTGTGCTTGAAATTCTTCAAGATTAAATGTATTTAATCTATGTAATTTTATAAATTCTTTATAATCTGTTATTTTAAAATTGATTGACCCTCTTACTGCAACAGGAACTCCAAAATCTTCAAATCTAGGATCATATACATCGAAAAATGGTACTGCAAATTTTGTTTGAATTATTTGTGCAAGATTTATAAAATAAATCTCTGCTTGAAATGGTGTTCCTCCATCATAAGCTAATCCTATAATACTTGCTAATATAGGAAAGTTAGCTGTTTTTATTGTTTGATCAAAAGGTCCCACAATGAAATCTTGCATTGTTCGGTCCTTTTGTTTATATACAAAAACAGCAACCTCTCCATCTTTAACTCTTAATGAAGAACCCCAACGAATTGAATTTTCTCTTGTATTATCTCCTCCTTGTGCTCCTTTTGGATGCCATTTCCATATAAGATATGATGGTTCATCACATCTTATTTCATCCATAAATCCTCCATTATTTTCTTTATTAAATAATCCCATAATACTCAATCCTTTCTATTTCAAAATTTATATATACTACCATATACATGCAGTTGCTTCAATTTTATCAGTAACTTTTGCATCTGAAGGTAGCGAAATATCAAATGGTACTTTTCCATTTGCAGGTATATCGTTTATAAAAGTACTTTCACTATTTATAATCTTATTATTATCATCTCTATAAACTATAGTAATCTTTGCCTGTTCCATTTTATAGTTATTTGGATTATATACTTCTCCTGTAACTTTATCAGAGTTTCCTACAACATTCTGACATTTCATTTCAGTATATTGAGGATGTTCTAAAGTGCTAACATCTTGAATATTATAATCATCTGGTTCAATCATTGTAACTTCAACCTTGTCAGGTTCTTCTGACATTTTAATTAAAGTTCCTTCATCAACCATAATATGGTTTGGATACAATAAACTTAATACTCTTTCTTCAGAACCTAAAATTTTACCATCCTTACTATATGCTGTAATTCTAAATGAAGGATATTCAATTGCTTTTTTTGAATTATTGGCTATCGTTACAACACAAGTTAAATAACTACTTGATCTTGTATATCCTACTTCTTTTATTTCTATATATTCATTATTATTTACTACTATATTATCTCCGAGTGATACTGAAGATTTAGATTCATTTTTGATTCCTTGCCATTTTTCATCATTATTATCATTTTTACTTATATCATTATTTTCCATAATTGATACATTTTCATTTTTTGTATTATTATTTTTTGAACTATCATTAGAAAATACACCTGTTACAGCCATTATGATTAATATTATAATAATAACTGCAAATATTGAACCATAGCCAATTCCAATTATTTTCCATATCTTCCATTTTGCATTATTTATAGATTTATTTATTTCTTCATTCATTTTGTTGATTTCTATCATTCTGTCATCATTTTTGAATAATAACTTTGCTTTTTGATATGCCTGTTCAAATTTTGCTTTCCAAGCATCTGATACTGCTAATCTTGCACTTTTAATTTGTGTATTTTCATAAGCATCTATTTCAATATTTGATTTAGATAATATCAAGAATTCATATAAATCTTCCTTTGTATTTGGAATTGGAAAACTTCTAATCAATGAGATTTTTTGTTCATCAGTTCTTGTTAATCCATCACTTAAATTAAATGCTCCTAATATTTTATTAGACATTCTTGATTTATCTCTTTTTCCCTCTATTTCTTCTAATTTTCTTGATAATTCCTCTACTGCACTAGAATTTTTTGAATCTCTTAATTCATATCCACAAGCAGGACAATTAGCAATAAACGACTCTAATACTTCTCCACAATTTGGACATTTATGTATTTTACCTTCATATACCATTTTTCTTTCAGTTAAATCTTCATTACTTGTTTCTTTTTTCTTTTCTTCTACCACATTTTTTTCATTTTTTGTGTTGTCAGTTGGTGTTCCACAATAATTGCAAAATTTTGAATTTGGTATTAATTTTTCTCCACAATTACTGCAATACATACCTTTCTTTTCTTCACTATTCATACTTTCTTTTTCCTTTTCTTCTTTGTTATTACTTAAATTGTTATTTTTTATTTTTTCTTGCTTTTCCTCAACTTTATTGTCTGATATTTTATCAACATCTTCATCATCAATAAAAATGTCTTTTACTTCATCGATTTGGTCTTTTGCTATATTTTTTACAGTTCCAACAACACCCAAAAGACTATTTACTATAGTATTTTCCTTTTCTTTAGAATTATCATTAAGATTGTTACTTTCATTTTCCTTCCCTGTAACAGTTTCAAATATAGCATCATACCAAATTTGTAATTCCTTTTTCTTTTCAAAGACGAAATGTACTCGTTCTCCATTTTGTAAAAGAATTTGTAAGCTCAATCCATTTTCATCATCATCTACTTTTGAGATTTGTATTTTACCATTAACGATTCTTATACTTTGCAAAGGGATTTTTTCTATAATTTCTTCGCTTTTTGCAAATAATCCGTTTGATTTTTCATAATAGCAAATAATATTCTTATTAGTTAAATACATTTCATATATTTCTGCATAAACATCATTTGTTTTATACATTTCAACACTATTTGCTTGTTGAATTATCCCTTCATCATTTTCAAGTTTCAAATCGACCATAATTATTCCCCCAACTTTTTTAATTATTTTGATTTTTTTCAAATTTGCAAATATCTCCTATGTCGCAATCTAAATATTCACAAATACGCATTAATACAGCTATGGCAACTTCTTCATTTCTCCTTAATTTTGTCATTGTTCCTGTAGCTATATTTAAATCTTTTCTTAATTTTACTGGAGTGATGTCTTTTTCGATTAACAAAATCCACAATTTTTTATAATTAATTCTCATAATATAGTACCTCCTTAAGAAATCAATACTATACCTCCTTTACATTTATATTATACGATTTTTGTCGATATTTGTCAACTTTTTTCGCAAGATATTGTGATTTTTCTCTTTTTTTATTGTTATATCGTAATTCATCATTTGTGCAATCAATTAACTTCTTTTCCATTTTTACCTCACTTTCTCGGAGGCATAAAAAAGAAGATAACCTATTTCTAAATTATCTTCTATATGTTAGCTATTATTTCAATAACTACATTTATATAAAATTCGTTCATTTTTTATCAAATTACGAAAGATAAGAAATCGAAAGAATGTTGATTTTTCAATAGTTTTGGCTAGTGTTTAGATAATTCGTACTATCCCAGTTAATACTTGTACTTGAATAGCTTTTTTCATTACTCATTTTACCTAAATCCTCTCAATCTTTTATTAGTTCTGTACTTTTAATATTTTAACATAAAAGCAAGCAATTTTCAACTAATTGCTTGCTTAAATAATTCATTTGCACTAGATAAACTACAAAGTTCTGTAATTATTTTTATCTGCTCTTTCGTCCATTTCTCTATCAAATTGCTCATTTTTATAAAACCAATCTGTTTTTTTATCAACTGGATGTGCTTTTCTATTTTTATCCAATAATAAATCTACTAATACAGCCAATGGAATTATAATTCCTATTAAAGAGAAAAACGCACTTCCCATTTCTGAAACAGTTAATACTCCTCCTGTTGTTATTTTTGATATTTGATTTGTTAAATCTCCTCCAAAGTATATTCCATATAAAGCCAAATATAATGCTGCTCCAAGTATCTTTCTTTTGACGATTAAAACAAAACATATTAGACTAGCAAATAATAAGATAATTTCAAAATTCATATTGATTGGTACTATTCCCATTAATCCTTCACCCATTTGTGACATCAGTGTTAATACAACTCTAAACCCCCAAAACATTATCATAAACATAACTAATAAATAAGTTGATAAATTTTTCATTTTTATTCTCCCCTTTAATAACAATAAACAAAAAAGGACTTCCGCTACATTGTCCTTAAGCGGACAATTAAGGACTGCCCCAAATTGTTCCATTTTTTAGTCTACAAAATCAAAATCGTCTTTGAATCTTTCTTTAAATATATCAAACACTTGATTTAATATTGCTTCATCGTCAACGCTAACATAAGATTCTTCATCTTCATCTGAATCTTCAACTTTTAGTATAACAACTTCGCCTTCTTCTTCCTCATTATCTTCTGTCATAGGTAATAATATGACATATTCCTCATCATTTAATTCTACTAAATCTAAAAATTCAAATTTAACTTCATTTCCTTCTTCATCATTTAAAATAACAACATTGTCTAATTCTTCATCTAAATTTTCGCCTTCGTCCATGTTTTTTCTCCTTTCTAATTTATCTTCTTTATAATATTAATATCTACAGATTTAAAATTTCTATACTAATATCATTACTATAATACTGTATTTACAAAATTTTTTCAACTGTTTTCAAAATTTTTTAAATTATTTTTTTTGCCAATATATGTTTCTAAAATATATTCTGCTGATATGGTGTCTACTATACTTCTTTTTTTCTTTTTATTTACTTCTAATAAATTCATTGTTTTATGTGCTGAAACAGTTGTCAATCTTTCATCTATTGTTTCTATTTTTTTATTTGGATATTTACAATGCAATTTATGAATAAATTTTTCTGTTTCTTCAACTCTTTGAGATTTTTCTCCATTCATGTGATACGGCATACCTACTACTATAGTATCAACATCATATGTAGTAAATATTTCGTCTAATCTACGTAGAACAATTTTATCAGATTGATTACGTTCAATTGTTTCTAATCCTTGCACTGTAATATTTAAACCATCAGTTATTGCAATTCCAACTCTTGCTTCTCCATAGTCGATTCCCAATACTCTATGCATCTTCAACACCTATATAATTTTTTACCATTTTCTCCAATAATTCGTCTCTTTCAATTTCTCTAATTTTATTTCTTGCATCATTATGACTTGTAATATATGTTGGATCTCCTGATAAAATATATCCAACAATTTGATTTATTGGATTATATCCTTTTTCTTGCAAAGCTTCATATACTTCCTTCAAGATTTCTTTTGTTCTAATATTTTGAATTTTTTCTACTTCAAAATTCATTGTTTTGTCAAATTCCATAATACTTTCCTCCTTAAATATTTGTTACTTCATTTTCAGACTTGTCTGCCTTATCTAGATATTCTTCAAGTTTCTTTAATACCTCTTCTAGTCCTGTACCTTTATAATATGTAGATAATACAAAATTAAATTGTGGCTTTACTGTTTGTTCACTATCTTCCTCCAAAGATATATCCATGTTTTCCATTGTTGCTTTTATATCATTTATAAAATCTGATACTGCATCAGTTTCAACTCCTGAAAATGCAATTACAAATTTAGGTCCCATATATCTTATAAAAACATACTGATTTGAAATATTTTTTCTAATATAGTTACTAACTTGTATTACCACTTCATTTCCTAGTTCACGCGAATATTTCTCATTGATTTCTTCCAAGTTTATAATTCGAAACATACAAATAGTTGAAGTTGTATATTGGTCAATTATCCTTTTCCCTGCTCCATATAGATATTCTTCTGAATATAATCCTGTAAATAAATCTGTTCTAACAATAGCTTCTAGTGTTTTTTGATGTACAACTGTTTTTAATACAGATACTATATTATCTTTTATTACTTCTAGTACTGTTGTATCCACATTGTCAAAATCATGTGGTGTTCCACTTTCCATAATCCAATATCCAATATATACATTATCTATATATAATGGAAAGAATATTGCAGATTTCGCTCTACCAAATTCCATTTTTTGATATGGTAATCTTTCTCTCTCATTATTTACTGTTACATATTTTGGTATTGCTGTTGTGATGCTATCTTTGAACATATCTATATCATGTAGTGTCCTTAAAGCATCCCAATGTCTTTTGTCAACATTTGAAGCCTTTACTACATATTCTGCTCCATCAAATACAACAATTGTAGAATATTTAATTTCATATTTTTCAATTAGTATATCATTTATTTTAGTGATTTTATCATCAACACTTGATGTTTCCCCTATAGCATTTATAAAATCCTGCACTACTGATAGGTTTGTTATTTTTTGGTTGACATTACGGAATGTTTGAATCTTTTTATGAATCATAAGATTATATATAATCAACCCTATGATTACAATAATTAGAACAACTACAATTGCAATTGGCACAGTAGTCCCCTCCTTGTTTATTTTAATATTTTCTCATTTGTTCTAATGTTGAATTGATACTTGGTGTAAAACCATTATTATTGTTTAATGCTGGTGGTACATATCCACTACCTTTTTTCTTTCCTTTCCCAGTATCAATTGGATATATCATATTAGCTAATTCTGTCAAAATCTGTATAATATGTTTTGGATATCCTTTTAATGTTAATTTACAATTTATAAGTCCTTCTAAGTAATTTACATATACTTGTTCATCAAATGGAATAGTTATATATCTGATTAAATTCTTATCAAATAATTCTACCATATATGACATCTCAGGGTCATTATATGAAGACATACCTCCGATAATCAATTTGTCAGAAATTCCTCTTAGTTTTTCAAACTTATTTAATACTATTCTTAATTTACGTTCTTCTAAAACTTGCTTAGCTTTTAATTCATTTAAGAAAGATGTTAGTGGTTGAATTGTTAAAACATCTAAAGATTGTACTAAATAAATTTCCTGTGCATATGAAAAATATGATGTTGGTGTTTTAAAATCACAGTCTATTAAAACTACTGAATAGTTTTGTGCTAACGTTTTTAAAATTTCTCCTGCTCTATTGATTTGGCTATCTTCTCCTGGTAAAGGTGTATAAACTGATAAATTTTTATTAACTTGTAGCCCATTTGCTTGACCATTTATTAAATTATTGATAGAGTTAGCAGCTGCATTTCTCAGTTCTTCTTGATTATCTGTATAAATATAATATGAATTTCTATTTTGTGTTGTATCTAGTATTGCTGTTGAAACTCCAGTCTCTGAAAGTATTTCTGCCATATGATTTACAACAAAAGATGTTCCATTTTTACTTGTTCCAACAAAACATGCTATTTTCTTGTCTTCTGTTAATATAGAAGATAAATCCACTTGTACTTCTGGTCCGCATAACCATTTCCACATCATTTTCAATTCTTGGTGCTTCAGTTACTTCTGATCTCTGTGTTTGAACTGATTGTTGAATTGGTTCTGGCCTAAATGGTTGTGTCTCTTCAAAATATTCTTGATTTGATATTTTTGGTTCTTCAAAATCTTCTTGTTCGTTGTCTAAATCCTCAAATCCTGGCATAATAGCATCTTCTGTTTCTTCTACTTCTTTTTGTTCCTCTAGTCCTGGCATAATAAAATCTTCAAATTCGTCTTCATTTAATTGTTCTTCTTCAACTATTTTTTTAGGCCTACCTCTTTTTTTCTTAACTGTTTCCTCTACTTCTTCTGTAGGTGAAACATTCTTTTTAGGTCTGCCTCTTCCTCTTTTAACAGATTGGATTTCTTCTGGTTCTTCATATTCTATTTCTGGTGTTACTATATTTTGTTTAGGTTGTTCTTCTTCATTTTTTACATAATTATTAATTTCTGTTTCTATCTGTTTTATTGATTCTTCTTGAGTTTGTGGTTTTGGTCTAGACATTTTTTTGCCTTTTTCTAAATTAACAGCATTTGGTATAACTACTGGCCTAGATAATACTGTTTCTCTTGTATTGCTTGTTTTTAATAGTTTCTGAGTTGTTCCTTGTGCTTCTTCTTCATTTTTTCCTTTTCTTAAATTATCTGTTATTTTTGCATTAAATGACATTACCTTTTGATATTTAGGTGATTTTTCTTCTAAAACTGCTCTTACATTTAATGGTAAAAATTTAGCAATTATTCTTAGTTGAGTATCATTATATTGTGCAGCAATGTTATCAAAACTTTCTACATATTTATCTTCATTTTTGCCTAGTCTTTTATAATGTGCTAAAATATTTTGAATTTCAACTTCGCTAACATCATTTTCATTCTCTGCCTTATATTTAACATCATCTACATCAATCTTATAGTAGGTTTTTCCTTCTTTTTTTAAACGTGGTTTGTTTATTAATTTGCAAAGTTCTTCAACTGTCCTATCAGTTCCTAATAAAGCATTATAAATACCTATTCCAAATAATTTTACTAACATTTGTTCAGATTTTGTTCTCCTATCTGAGCAAATTAAAATAATAGGGATGTCATCACCTTTAAAATTTGATGCTTCATCACTAATGCTATCTAATTTTTCAAATATAAATTTGTCAATTTGGTCATATTGGTTATTAGCAAAAGTTTCTAAGTCTTCGCTAATAACAACTCTATCATATGTTTTATCTTTTTGTAGTTCTTTTAAAATTGCATTAAAGTAATATACATTTTTATATGATATGATTTCTTTATATTCTTTTTGATACCTTTTTACAATATTTTCTGAAACCTCTTCATTACTTACAGCAAATAATACTTTCATTTGTTACCCCCTTCCAAATCTTATAAATACTGCAAATGCAAGTGGTAAGACTTGGCAAATAATCAATATAACGGAAAAAGCAACCATAACAGCCATTCCTTTTTCTAATGTATCTAGTCTACGAATTCCCAATATATATTTGCGTATTGCACCAATTGCAAGTCCTAAAAAGCAAAATGGAATGCTATAAACTTGTATTAAATGCAAAATATATGCAACAACTCCATAAGAGTCTGAACCATATTTTTGCTTATAATCTTCTAATGTTTTTGCTTGATTTTCTTTAATTTCTATAAGTTGGCTTTCTGTTTTTTCGTCAATTATTTGTGTTTGCTCTGCTGCCTTTACTATATTTGTACTCGCAAAAAAGCCGAAAATCAGCATAACTATTATTGATATTATTGCTATTTTTTTCATTTTTTAAGCCCCTTTCAGTTTTAAAAAAACTTTTCTACCTCTATATCATACAATAACTTTAAGAAAATAGCAAGTAAAATCATAAAAAAAGTTAGATTTTTCCATACAAATACTGCATATATGAATATACACTATTTGCCCAGTTTTTATCTGTTGCATATTTTGTATTTACACCTTTTAAAGTTGGTCCGTTATAGTATGTTCCAGCAGCTTTTTCTCCACCATAAATACTTGTTTCCTTGGGGTTTAAGTAATATTTAACTAATACCCTCGCAATTAAATCTATACTTTCTGAATATCCGAGAAAATTGATATGCTCCATTATATGGATTAGAATCATATGCTCCATATCCAAAAAGGTTCTTTTTATTTTTTGCTATTTGTGATGTTCCCCAACCACTTTCATGAATTCCTATTGCTGCAACAAATATACCATTTATTTTATATTGTTGTTCTATATAATAAAAGTATTTTGCATTTTCTGAAAATATTTTATTTTTATCCTTGCTATCAGTTAATACTTTTTGAAATTGCTCTAAGGAAAGTCCACTTGGTTTATTAAGTTGCATATTAAAGTCTAATTTTTGTATTGCTCCACCTTTACCTGACTGATTTTCTTCTTCAAGTATGATTGCCTTAGTTGCTATTTTTTTTACCCATCCTTCTATGTCTTTATATGTAATATAATACCAATCGCCTTGAATTTTTAATACTTTTATTTTATCATTCTTTTTTAGCATTGTTACTTTTTTACTATCTTCATCTGGCTCGAGTTTTACAGTAAGTTCATCTGAAGTAACAGTTACTTCATCTCCTACTTTAACTGCTTTTTTAGCTGTTTTCTTACCACTTCCAATTTCAATTATTTGTTTAATTGCTGGTTTTTCAACTTTTACACTTATTTGTTCTTCTCCAACAACAATTCCATTTTCATATATTTTTTTATATGTTATTTTTTGAGTTCCTTTAATTCCTTCTTGTGTTACATATGATTCACCTTGTGCCAATTCTTCATTTGTTACATATTCTGTTAAATATTCTAAAACAACTTCTTCTTGCCTATATTCTTCTGGTACTTCTTGTTCTAAATTTTGTTCAATTATATAATCAATATTTACTTTATCAGCTGTTGCAATGATTTGTTCTATGTCTTTTTCTTTTGTATCACTGCTTACTGCATATGATTGATTTTTTTGAAAATACAAGTTATAAATGATAAAAATTATGAATAAAATACTGATAAAAATAAATATTAGAGTTTTATATGACTTCTTTTTATCTTTTGATTTCATAATACCACCTATTAGTATTTTATCTTTTTCGACTTTTTTTGTCAATTCAAAAATATGGAAAATTAAATTGCACTTGATTTTCCTTAAAAAATATACTATGATAGTACTATCAATAGAAAGGAATTTTACAAATGAAAACAAAACTGATACTTACAATAGTTTTAATTATTATTGCCAGTAGTTTAGAATGCATTTTCTTTTCAGTTTATTTTCCTAAGTTAATGCAAAAAATCGATTTTGAAAATAGCGTTCTTTCTTTTTCAGATCAAAATGAAAATGCTATATTTTCAATTGACAAAGTTACTTTATTTAGTGGTTGTGATGCTAAAAATAAAGCAAGTAGTGCTACTAATTTTACGATAGAAAATTTATATACTTATACAGACATTGCTATTTTTATTAATCAAGAAAATGAAGAACCTAGTTTGGAAAATACTTTGAAAGAAGTTTCTATTGAAAATATAGAAATAAATCCTATGCCAGATAATGGACAAGCTAATATATTTTTTAAAAACATGATGGATTTTGCTAAACCTTATATTCCTGAAACAGGAGAAATTAAAGATACTTTATCTTTTAAAACTACTTCTGAAGAAATTTCTGATTTTTCTAGTCCAGTATTATATAATAATTGTGCTAATCCTATTACATTAAGTTATATACATCAAAATGTAAAAACTGATTACACATTACTAGATATTACTAATCCTATTACATATAACGGTTCTTTGTTAAAACGTTGTGGTGTTGCTTTGAGCCAACTTGCAACAGATATTTCTTTTGATATGTATATTACTAATTATAAAGATGAAAAATTTAAGAGTAAAATTTTTATACCTATCACCTATCAAAATGATACTGCTTCCATATATGATGGAACTATCACAATAAAACAAGATGTAAATTATGTATTCTATCGTTACAAATAAGGAGTTTTTATATGAAAAAAGAATTAACAATCGCAGAAAAATTAGCAAAAAAATATCACAAATGTGAAGAAGTAACCAATTTTAAAGATATGCTTTATCGTTCTTGTGATATTTATAGTAGCCGAACGGCTTTTAAATTGAAAGATAAGAATGGAAATATATATTATATAACTTATCGTAATTTTAAAAATGATGTTGTAAATCTTGGGACTTATTTAATTGCTCAAGGCTTTTTAGGAAAACGTATTTCTATTATTGGTAAAAATTCTTATCATTGGGCTGTTTCATATATGGCCGCTTCTATTGTAGGAATTGTTGTACCTTTAGATAAGGAATTACATTCAGATGATGTTATAAACTTCCTAAATATTTCTGAAAGTGTTTGCATTTTGGGAGATTTAAAAAACTTAACTTCTTTATTTGAGAAGGGTTCTTCTTTAGTGAATTCTAATATTTTTACTATTTCTTTTGATTCTTTGAAGGATTCTTCTATAAATGGTTATGAAATTGATGATTGCATAGCTAAAGGAAAGGAATTATTTATACAAGGAAATACAAAGTTTGATGAAATAACTGTTAATCCTGACGAAATGCGTATTTTACTTTTTACTTCTGGAACTACAGGAAGTGCTAAAGGTGTATGTTTATCTCAGAGAAATATCTGCTCTAATATTCTTTCTATTTATGGAATTGTAAAAGTAAAGAGAAGTGATTTGTTTTTCTCTATTTTACCATTACATCATACTTATGAATGCACTATTGGATTTTTACTCCCTATTTATAGTGGGGCTAGTATTTGTTATTGTGAAGGTTTAAGACATATCGTTAAAAATATGCAAGAATTTCATCCTTCTGTTATTTTATGTGTTCCTCTATTATTAGAAAATATGCATAAAAATATTATTAAAAATATGAATCAGACTCTTCCAAAAAAATATGCAAAAGATTCTGGTGAAAATCCTTATTCTAATTTACCTTTTTTCGTAAAACAAGTTGTTAAACGTAAAGTTAAAAATACTTTAGGTGGTAGATTACGTGTATTTATAGTTGGAGCTGCAAGTGTTAATCCTATTATTCTTAATGATTTTGAAAAAATGGGATTATTAACTTTACAAGGATATGGTTTGACAGAATGTTCTCCTCTTGTTGCTGGTAATACAGATTTTTTCCATAAAGATGATAGTTGTGGGCTTCCTATTCCTAATGTAGTTTATAAAATTGATAATCCAAATGCTCAAGGTGAAGGTGAAATTTTAGTTAAAGGTCCAAATGTTATGCTTGGTTATTATAATATGCCTGAAGAAACAGCTAAAGCAATACAAAATGGTTGGTTTCATACAGGTGATATTGGAAAAATAGATGAAAATGGTTATTTATATATTACTGGAAGATGTAAAAGTGTAATTATAACAAAAAATGGTAAAAATATTTATCCTGAAGAAGTTGAGTCTTATTTAAATGATAGTCCTTTGATTTCTGAATCTCTTGTTTTAGGTATTCAAAAGGAAAATGATGATGATATATATATCAATGCACAAATTTTTCCTAATATTGAAGCTATTACAGAATATTTAAAAGGAACTGTTCCAACTAAAGAAGAAATTAAAAAAATTATGAGTGATATTGTTTCTAGTGTTAATGGAAAATTACCAAATTATAAACATATTAAGGGATTTATTGTTCGTGATAAAGAATTTGAAAAAACAACAACGCAGAAAATTAAGCGTTATGGAAATAATACAAAAATAGATTAAAGGGTTGATTTACATTCAACCCTTTTTTGTGTATTAAGGTAAAATTAGCAACAGCCTCCTCTACCACCACCACAACAGCAGCATATCAATAATATAAGGATAATAATCCAGCAGCAATCGTCACCAAATCCGAATCCGCCACAACCTCTATTCTCTGGCATAGTCTAGACCTCCTTTCAAAAAAACACATATTGTTTTTCTTTTGTTATTCCTTTGTATAATATATATTATGGTAGTGGCTTTTATTGGGTTACAACATTTTTTAAATTTTTTGAAAAAAGTATTGACATTAGTGAAAAAATTTAGTATACTAGTTCCTGTCGGAAGACATGGTCGCTTAGCTCAGTTGGTAGAGCATCTGCCTTACAAGCAGAGGGTCATAGGTTCGAGTCCTATAGCGACCACCATGTGTTTTTACGGCCCGGTAGTTCAGTTGGTTAGAACGCTAGCCTGTCACGCTAGAGGTCGACGGTTCGAGCCCGTTCCGGGTCGCCATTTATATATATGGCTTGATAGCTCAGTTGGTAGAGCAGAGGACTGAAAATCCTCGTGTCAGTGGTTCGATTCCACTTCAAGCCACCAAAAATAACACTTTTGGGTGTTATTTTTTTGTTATATCTTCATAGCAATTTACTAATCTTGCACCCTCTTTAATTAATCTATTTGTGCCAACAGAATAAATAGAATTTATATTTCCTGGAACTACAAATACTTCTTTTCCCTGTTCTAAAGCAAAATCCACTGTTATTAGTGTCCCACTTTTTTCTTTAGCTTCTATAACTAATACTCCATTACTAATTCCACTTACTATTCTATTTCTAGCCGGAAAATTCATTTTATTAGGTGGTGTTCCTAATGGATATTCTGAAATAATTGTACCACCTTTTTTTATTATCATATTTGCTAATTCTCTATTTTCTTTTGGATAAATATCTTGAAGTCCATTTCCTAAAACTGCTATTGTATTCCCATTTGCTCCTAATACTCCTATATGTGCAAAGCTATCAATTCCTTTTGCTAATCCACTTACAACACATTTATTATTATTAGCTAAATGGTATCCAAAATATTTAGCTGCATCTTTTCCATAATTACTACACTCCCTACTCCCTATAATTGCAATGCTTTCATGGTTTAATAATTCTATATTTCCTTTTACATATATACTAATTGGGCAATCATATATCTGTTTTAATGATTTTGGATATTCTTTATCTTGAATTGTAATAATTTGTATTTGATTTTTATTCAGATATTCTAAATGATTATTTATTTTTTCTCTTATACTTTTATCTAAAATATTTTCTGCTGTTTTCTCTCCTATTCCTTCTACTTGCATCAATTGTTTTTTTGATAATTTATATATCATATCTGGTGTTTTAAATTTTTCTAGTAATTTTTGTTTTCTTATACTTCCTATACTTTGAATGAGGCTAAACCATATCCAGTATTTGTTTTTTTGTATATTTTCCATTATTTTCTCCTTGTATAATATATTTAGGTTTTTAAAAGGTTACCCATAAACCTTTATAGATAATTATGTTAATGCATGGTATAATTATCTATGTTAACACTGTGGACTCTTATATCTCCTTGTAGCTTAGACTACTTTAGAAAGAATATTGCCACAGTTTTATTATTAATTGGTAATTAGTTAGATAAGACTTTGATCTTTTATTTCACGCAAGGTTACAAGTAATAAAACTAGTTGGGTGTTGTCACAGTTGTTGATAAATTTTATTACAGGAGGTAA
>CANQOU010000014.1 GCA_947625565.1 uncultured Clostridia bacterium | reverse complement strand
ATTATTGCATTTTTTGTAACGTTTTCTCTATTTAATTGTGTTGTTAAAAATACAGATACCAAATTTGTTTTAAATTTATCATTATGAATCAAATGAAGATTGATTCCTTTTTTTATTTCTTTTACTTGATATTCCATAAGTTTTCCTTTCTTTTCTAAATTATTTTTATTCTATCCATCTTTTAGTACTTTATACTGTAAAATCGCAAAAAGGGAAGTATTTTATTATATATACTTCCCAATTTTTTCTTAAAATTTTCTTTTTCTTGCAGCCTCTGACTTTTTCTTTCTCTTAACGCTTGGTTTCTCATAATGCTCTCTTTTTCGTACTTCTTGCATAACTCCATTTCTTGCACATTGTCTTTTAAACCTTTTTAAGGCTTCTTCTATATTTCCATTATTTACTTTAATCTCTGACACTTACAATTTCCCTCCTTCCAGCGATACGAATCTGTATGTGGGATAACCCTATAACTTTATTTATTATACATTAAAGATACAGGCTTGTCAATAGATAATTTGCCATTTTTTGTATTTTTGTATGTTTTACTTACCATCTGTTTTTACAGCTTTTTTTAGTTCGTTTAATTCCTCTGGTTTTATATTTGTTAATTCTATTATCATATTTTCACTAATTTGTTTCTTTAGCATTTGCATAATTATTTCATATGTTCTTTTTTTCTTTCCCTCTTCTATTCCTTCTTTTATTCCTTCTTTTCTTGCCTCATCCTTCCAACTTTGTTTTTCCTCTAATAATATATCGATAAAACTCATATTTTTCTCACCTTCCTCCCATTCTTCAAATTTTTTCTTTATTTTTTCATTTTCTAAAACAGTATCATATACGTAATAAGCAATTTCTTTTAAAATTCTAATATTTTGTTCATCCTTTTCTGTACACAATATATATTGAAATATATTATCTAATTCTTCTTTGTTTCTTGCCTTTTCTAGTCCTAATATTCTTAGAGTGAAAAGATTATTGTGTAAAAGTTTTTGAGTATCAAAAGTGTTAATGTCTAATATATTGTATTGTCCTATTTTGTGGTTTAAATAGCCACTGAATTTGGGTTGCATTGCTTCAATACTTTGTGCTGCATCCCATCTAGATTTATTATTTGTATAGATAACAATTGGTATAATAAGTGGTACTATTATATTTTTTTTGTTCTCATTTTTTGGATTTTCTAATTTTATAATTTCAATTTGATATTCTGCAATTCTTTGTGCCATATTATAATCTATACGAGATTGATGTTCTATTAAAAAGAAAACATTGGTATTTTTCATTTTATATAAAATATCTGATTCTCTATTTTGAAATTGCAAATTTACAAATTTGCAAGTATATCTTTCTATGTCTTCCTCAGTCAATTTATTTTTTAAAAGAAAATATTGGTTAATTAGTCCAGTAGCATGAGTTTTACTAAATAATACCTTTCTAAAGATTTTATCATATGGTTGATATGTTTTTGTCATAAATTTGTTTTACTTCTCCTTTCATATTTTACATTATTTTTTCTCATATATCAAATTTAATTTATGAGTAAATATAGCTTGTTTCTTTATAAACCTCCTTCTTTTATTATTTTTCTTGTTTTTGGAAATTTTTTCGAATAAAAATGAAATAAATAATTTTATGAATTAGAATAGTTTAATAATAACATAAAAAGTCGAACTTTTCAATACTTTACGATATACTTTTCATCGCAAGTTTTGACAAATTTCGACTTTATTTCTTATCTCATTCTATATTTTTATTTTTTATATAGCTTCCTGTAAATTCACTTGATAAAATATCCATAGAAATAATATCATAATATTTTCCATTTATAAATCTACATTCTCTCATCCTTCCTGTTTCCTTAAATCCACATTTTTGATAGCATTTTAATGCTCTTTGATTAAAGCTCATTAAATGTAATTGTATACAATGTAAATTTAAGTAATTAAATCCATAATCTAAAATTAATCTTATGGCTTCTGTTCCATATCCTTTATTCCAGAATTGTTTGTTCCCTATAAATATTCCTAATGTTGCTACTCTATGTGTATGGTTTATACGTTCTAATGATATTGAGCCTATCATTTCATCCTTTTCTAAATCTATAATTGCAAATGAAGCTTCTGCATCTTGATTTTCTTCTAAGTATTGTTTTTCTTTGTCTAATGAACATACTGTATCGCTTCTTCCTAAATAGTCTGTTATATTAAAATCATTTAGCCATTCTGTAAATTTTTCTACATCTTCATTATTTCTTGGTGATAAATAAATTCTTTCTCCTACTAATTTTTTAAAATACTTCATTCATATCCCCTCCTAAATTCAAAAAATCTTGCAAAGAAATCTTTTAAGACTCCTTGCAAGATTTAATCTTACTATAAGTGTAAGTAACATTTCTATTTTGTTACCCTTTACCGCTCAAACAATAATGTTCTAGGTAAACTCTTAAAATATGTTTTTATTGTACCATATTATGTGTAATTTGTCAAATATTCAGATTATTTACTGAATATTCTGCCTATCCATTCAAATATTGGATTTTCAAATATAAGCTCTCTTATCCATCCATTAGTAAATGGAATATACCATAAAATAATTCCTAAGGCTATTACTACAATAATAGTTAAGAAAATTGCTAATAAATCTTTTTTAGTCATTTCTTTATATTCTTCCCTTTTAGGTCTATCATTGTATAATACTTTTATAAAATCTACTATACCACCTGTTGTACTAATTTTATCATTTTGCTGGTTTGATTGTTCCTGTTTTTGCACATTTGTTACATTTTTTGTTGTTTGTGGCCTATTATAAAAATTCTTTTTCTCTGTACCATAATCTTTTTCGCCATATTTTTTTCTAAATTGCTCTTCTTTTTCTTTTTTTAATTCTACATCATATTGTTCTTTTAGGAATTCATTTGAAAGCACATTATATGCTTCATTTATTTCCTTTAATCTTTTTTCTGTCACTTCTTTTATCTTTGTATCTGCTTGTAAATCAGGATGGTATTTTTTTACTAATACTTTATATGCTTTCTCTATAATTTCATTTGATGCATTTTCATTTACTTGCAATATTTCATAATAATTTTTCATATTAACCTCTATTCAGAAAAAATTGCTTCAAATTCATCTGCTTCTATCTTTTCTTTTTCTAAAAGAATTCCTGCTACTGCATGTAATTTATCTACATGTTCTGTTAGTATTTGTTTTGCATGATTATATCCTTTATCAATAATTTTTTTAACTTCTTCATCAATTATTGCTGCTGTCTCTTCTGAATATTCTTTTGCTTGTGCAAAATCTCTTCCTAGAAATACTTCACTTTGATTAGAGCCTAACATTAATGCTCCTATTCTATCACTCATTCCATATTTTGTAACCATGCTTCTTGCAATTCCTGTTGCTCTTTCAATATCATTACTTGCACCAGTAGATATATCATTCAAAATTAGTGCTTCTGCTACTCTTCCACCTAATAATGATACTATGTTTTCCTCCATTTCTGTTTTAGACATGAAATTCTTATCTTCTGTTGGACGATACATAGTATATCCTCCTGCCATTCCTCTTGGTACAATTGATATTTGATGTACTGGGTCTTGTGTCTCTAAGTAATGACTTACAACTGCATGACCAGCTTCATGATAAGATACTAATCTATTTTCTTTTTCACTTCTTACTCTTGTTTTCTTCTCTGGTCCCATTGTAACTTTGACCATAGCATCTTCAATTTCTTTCATACCTATTTCTGATAGATTTCTTCTCGCTGCTAGTAATGCCGCTTCATTTAATACATTCTCTAAATCTGCACCTGCAAATCCTGAAGTATTTTTTGCAATTATTCTTAAGTCTACATCATCTGCTAGTTTTTTCTTTCTTGAATGTACCTCTAAAATTTGTTCTCTTGCTTTAACATCTGGTGCACTTACTACAATTTGTCTGTCAAATCTTCCTGCTCTTAACAATGCTTTATCTAATACATCTGGCCTATTAGTTGCTGCTAATACAATAACTCCTTCGTTTTCTGAAAATCCGTCCATTTCAACTAATAGCTGATTTAAAGTTTGTTCTCTTTCGTCATGTCCTCCACCAAGTCCTGCTCCTCTTTGGCGACCAACTGCATCAATTTCGTCAATAAATACTATACAAGGTGCGTTTCTTTTTGCTTCTTCAAATAAATCTCTTACACGTGATGCTCCTACTCCCACAAACATTTCAACAAAGTCAGAACCACTTATAATGAAAAATGGTACCCCTGCTTCTCCTGCAACTGCTTTTGCTAAAAGTGTTTTTCCTGTACCTGGTTGACCTACTAACAAAACACCCTTTGGTATTCTTGCTCCCATATCTGTAAATTTCTTTGGATTTTTTAAGAATTCTACAATTTCTTGTAATTCTTCTTTTTCTTCATCTACACCAGCTACATCATCAAATGTTATCTTGTTTCTTTCTGCTGGTGTCATCATTCTAGCTTTACTTTTTCCAAATGATAATGTTTTTCCTCCTGGTTGTCCTCCATTTGCACTTCCCATCATAAAAAACCAGAATATGAAGAAAATAATCAATAATCCAAATGGTGTTAATAAGCTTAAAACTGTCACAAAAATAGATTCTGATTTTTCGTCTAACTTGAATGCTCCATCTTTAACAAAATCCTCTGTATAATTCATAAAACTTTCCATACTCGGAATGTTTACTTGTTTTACAACATTATTATCTTTTAGTTCAACATTTGCTGTTTTCCCATCTGCTTCTATTTGGATAGCTTCTACTTTTCCTTCATTAATTTGTGAAATTAATTCAGAATATAACATTTTTTTGTTTGAATTTTCCATAACAGATGATAAAACAATAATAAAAATTACTCCTATGATTAGCCACATTGCTAATGTTTTTATGTTACTTTTCAATATAATTCCTCCTCTATGTTTCTTTTGCTAGGTTATACCATATAATATTATCTTTTTCAAGTGTTTTTTATATGTCTTTTTTGTGACAAAATATTGATATATTTGGTATTTCTACGGATACTTATCTTTGGTCTAGAAAGTGGATTTGTCCATTTTTTACAAAAATTTTTATATTTTGATTTGGTGTCAAAAATTTATTACCAATATTATTTTGGCATAGCTTAATTATATCCTCTATATGAATTTTTGCAATTCCTTGACAGTTTCCTAAAACCTTCGTTATAGTATATAGTAGAAGCCTTGATTTTATGACTGTTTCTTGCTTATTAAACTGTTTTAAATCCAATATAATATGTGGCTTCTCTTGTATAATTATTTTATTATATATATCTTTTACTTGTCTTGTTATATAAGCATTTTCTTCTTTTACTAATTCAGATAATCTATTTAGTGTTTCTAAAATATTTGGATTGAATTCCTTCTTAATATACGGAATAACAACATTTCTGACTTTATTTCTTGTATATGAATTATCAAAATTAGTTTTGTCTATTCTAGGTTCTAATTTTTTTTCTTTGCAATAATTTTCAATTTCTTCTCTTGTACATTCTAATAATGGTCTAATATATTTTCCATTTTTCATAGGCTCTATTCCTTTTAGTCCTGATAGGCCTGTTCCTCTTAATAAATTCATAATAATTGTTTCAGCTTTATCATTTGCATTATGTGCTATTGCAATTTTATTTGCTCCTGTTTTTTTAGCTATTTCATCAAAAAATTCATATCTACTATTTCTTCCTGCTTCTTCTATACCTATTTTCTTAGTATGTGCTATCTCTTTTACATCTATACTTTTTGAAAAAAATTTTACTCCTAAATTTTGGCAGTTTTCTTTTACAAATTGTTCATCTTCCTTTGCTTCTTTTCTAATCATGTGATTTATATGTGCAACTGAAAAGCAAAAAGATATCCCGTCTTCTTGGAATTCTTGTTCCAATTCATACAGGATATATAACATAGCAATAGAATCTGGTCCTCCAGAAACTCCGAGTACCAGATTATCCCCATTTTGTATTAAATTATATTTTTTTATTGTTTCTTTTACTTTTTGTTTCGTATTAAGTACCTTCCTTTCAAGTTTTGAAACTATTCGTCTAGATAGTCATGTCTTTTATCTAAGTTTACAAATTTTGTATATGTTCCAAACCATCCTAAATCAACACTACCTGTTGATCCTCCTCTATGTTTTGCAATAATTATTTCTGCTATTCCTTTCTTTTTGCTATCTTCGTTATAATAATCATCACGATATAAAAATATAACAATATCTGCATCTTGTTCTATTGAGCCTGATTCACGCAAGTCAGATAACATTGGCTTATGGTCTTGTCTTTGTTCTACAGCTCTTGATAATTGTGATAGTGCAATTACTGGAACATTTAATTCTTTTGCTAAAATTTTTAATGAACGACTAATTTCTGCTATGTCTTGTTCTCTACTTCCAAGCCTTTTACCTGAGCTTTGTATAAGTTGTAAATAGTCAATTACTACCATTCCTATATTTTTTTCTAATTTCAGTTTTCTACATTTTGCACGGATTTCTGTTATTGAAATTCCTGGTGTATCATCTATATATATTTCTGCCTCTGATAATGGTCCAATTGCCTTTGCTAGTGTGTCCCAATCTTCCTCGTCTAGTTTTCCTGTTCTTACTTTATTACTATCTACCATTGCTTCACTGCATAAAATACGATTAACTAACTGTTCTTTAGACATTTCTAGACTAAATATTGCTACTGGTACTTTTGCCCTTACTGCAGCATTTGTTGCAATATTTAATGCAAAAGCTGATTTTCCCATTGCTGGTCTTGCTGCAACTAAAATCAATTCTGAACCATGGAAACCTGCTGTTCTATAATCTAAGTCTATAAAGCCACTAGGTACTCCTGTTATATGTTGCTTTCGATTATATAATTCTTCTAATTCTGTAAAACTATCTACTAAAATATCTTTTAAAGCAGCATATCCTTTTTGATTTTTATTTTGCATCAAATTGAAAATTCTTTTTTCTGCACCTTCCATAACACTTTCTACTTCTTCTGTTGGGTCATAGCCTAATTCAATAATTTCATTTGCTGCTTTTATTAGTTTTCTTAATTCTGATTTTTCTTCGATAATTTTTATATATTTGTCTGCATTTGCTGTTGTTGGAACTTTTTCTGGTAAGTCTGCTAAATATTCATAGCCTCCTACTTGTTCAAACCTTCCCATAGATTCCAATTCTGATTTTACAGTGATTAAGTCAATTGGTTCCCCTCTTGTATATAAATTAGTCATAGCTGTAAATATAGTTTGATTATCCTCACGATAAAAGTCTTCTGCTTTTAAGACTTCCATACTGCTAATAACTGCATCATGGTCTGTTAACATGCTTCCAATAACAGCTTGTTCTGCTTCTAAATCATGTGGTGGTACTTTTCCTACTTCCATATTTATTCTCCTATTACATTAACCTTTAATTCTGCAATAACTCCTTCATATAGCTTGATACGTATTATTTTTGTTCCTAATTCTTTAATAGTATCTTTCATATCGATTTTTTTCTTATCAACTGTTATTTTATGTGTTTTCTGTAAAGCTTCCGCTATTTCTTTTGAGGATATACCTCCAAATACTTTGCCATTTTCCCCTACTTTAACTGGAAGTGTTAGCATTATTTTCCCCATCTTTTCTGCTAATTTTTTTGCTTCTTCTTTTTCTTGGTCTTTTTTATATGCATTTGCTTGTTGTTTTGATTTTAATTTTGCCATGTTTTCTGCATTTGCTTCTACTGCTAAATTTTTAGGGAATAAAAAATTACGTGCATATCCATCAGAAGTATCAATAATTTGGTCTTTTTTTCCAGTACCTTTTATGTCTTGTGTTAATATAACCTTCATATAATCACGCCTTTCTAACTTTGCATTTCTTCAAAATATTCGTGAATTTTTTGTATCAATAATTCTTTTGTTTCTTCCATCGTCATACCTTCAACTTGTGCACCAGCTAATGTAATGTGTCCTCCTCCACCAAGTTTTTCTAGGATAATTTGGACATTTATATCGCCTATAGAGCGTCCACTAATACATATTTTATCTCCTAAGTTTCCTAATACAAATGATGCTGTAATATTACTTATTGTTAATAATTCGTCTGCTGCTTTTGCACATACAAGGTTACTATCTTTTTCTTTATCATTATTTACTGCAACTGCTATTGTTTCATTTACCATTTCTGCTGATTTTACAATTTCTGCTATTTTATTAAAGCTTAATAAATCGCTTTGGAACCATTTTTTTACTCTTATAATATCTACACCACATTTACGTAAATATGCTGCTGCTTCAAATGTTCTTACACCTGTTTTAAATGTAAAATTTTTTGTATCCATCATTATTCCTGCATATAGGCTTTCTGCCTCTATTGTTTTCAATTCTACATTTGTTTCTGCATATTGTAGCAATTCTGTTACTAGTTCTGCTGCTGAAGATGCATATACTTCTTGGAATGTAAGTGTTGCATCTTCTATATAGTCTTCACTTCTTCTATGATGGTCAATTACTACTATCTTTTTCACTTTTTCTAATAGTTCTGGTGCTTCTACAAAGTTTCTTTTGTGTGTGTCTACTATAACAAGAAGTGTATTTTCTTCTATATTTTCTAATGCTACTTCTTTGCTAATTAAAACATCTTCATATTCTGGTTCTTTTTCTAGTTCTGCTTTAAAGTTTTCTAATGCTGTACCTTCTCCATTACTTACAATATATGCATTTTTTTCTAGGCTTTTTGCTAAACGATATATTCCCATACTAGAGCCCATTGCATCAATGTCTGGATTTGTATGTCCCATTATCATTACTTTATCAGATTCTTTTATTAAGTTTTCTAAAGCTTGTGCAACAATTCTTGCTTTTACTTTTGTACGTTTTTCAACTTCTTGTGCTCTTCCACCAAAGAAACGATAAATGTCATTTTCTCTTATAACAGCTTGGTCTCCTCCTCTACCTAATACTAGGTCCATTGCTGTTTGTGCTGATTTATACTTATCTTTATCTGTATCTCCCTCATTTGACACAGCAATACTAAGTGTAAATTGTACTTTTTCACTTGTATTTATTTCTTTTATTTTATCTAATATACTAAATTTGTCTTCTTTCATACTTTCTAAGTATCGTTGCTCAAAAACACATATATATCTGTTATTATCTGTTTTTATTAGAATTCCATTGGTTTGGTTTGCCCATTCTAGTATAGCTTTATCAATTTCCACTACTGCTTGTGGTTTTTCCTCTACTTCTAGTAATTGCATATTTTCTTCATAATTGTCTATGTTTATAATTTCAACACATGAACGTGTATCTATATATTTTTGTTGTAAAATAGCATTTTCTGTTATATCAATAAAATATATCATTATCATATATTCTCTTTTTGCTTTTTTCTCTTTGTTGTTTGAATGTACATATTTTCCTATAATTCTGTATATTTTGTCTTGTATTGTTATTTCTTTTTCAATATATTGTGTTGCTTTTGCGTGTTTTTCAATATTTTTACTTTTTTCAATTTCTTTTTTTATTTCATCTAATATTTCATCAATATATGAATTCATATCTATTTTTTCAAATTCAGAAACAAATTTTGAGCTTCTCCATATTATATTTCCATCTGTTTCTACAATTAGTAGTGGAAATGGTGAGTTTATTAGTGTACTTTTTGCTGCTGAGTCTACACTAATTGTTAAGTCTTGCAAAGTTTCTGAAATTTCATTTTTTCTTTTGTTATTTGCAAAATATGTATATCCTACTACTAATACAAATGTTATTATAGATGGAATTATCCATTGTGTATTTTGTACACAAATAGCAATTAGTAAAAGTAGAATTATTACTAGATATATTTTTGTTCTAGATATTAAATTATCGAAAACTTTTCTATTATTGTTTTGCATATTTTTTATTTATTCCCCCTAAGTTTTGACTAATTTATTCGTATCTATTTTATAGCATTTACAGGCATTTGTCAAGTCAAGAAGATGTCATGAAAAGTATCAAAAAAGCAGTAGTTTTAATGCTACTGCCTTTTTTGATTATTCTGTTACTTCTGAAGCCTCTGTACTGATACGTGTGTCTTGATATTTTTTCATTCCTGTTCCTGCTGGAATTAGTTTTCCTATGATAACATTTTCTTTTAGTCCTATTAAGTCGTCTATTTTTCCTTTTACTGCTGCTTCTGTTAAAACTCTTGTTGTCTCTTGGAATGATGCTGCTGATAAGAAACTTTCTGTTGCTAGTGATGCTTTTGTAATTCCAAGCAATACTCTCTTTCCTGTTGCAGGACGTTTTCCTTCTTCAATTGCTTTTTTATTTTTGTCCTCAAATTCATACATGTCTATAAGTGAACCTGCAAACATATCTGTATCGCCATTATCTTCTATTCTTACCTTTTTCAACATTTGTCTACCTATAACCTCAATATGTTTGTCATTTATATCAACACCTTGGTTACGATATACTTTTTGTACTTCTGAAATTAAGTATTCATATACTCCTTCTGGTCCCTTAATTGCTAAGATTTCAGCTGGATTGATAGAACCTTCTATTAAGGCTTGAGCTACTTCTACCATATCTCCATCACTTACTTTCATTTTTGAACCAAATGGAATTGTATATGTTCTTGAATCATCTTTAGATGTAACAATTACTTCTTTCTTTTTCTTTGTTTCTTTAATTTTTACTTTTCCTGCTATTTCTGTAATAATTGCTAGTCCTTTTGGTTTTCTTGCTTCAAATAATTCTTCAACTCTTGGAAGACCTTGTGTAATATCTGCTACACCTGCAACACCACCTGAGTGAATTGTTCTCATTGTTAGCTGTGTTCCTGGTTCACCAATAGATTGTGCTGCAATTATTCCAATAGATTCTCCTATAGATACTAAATCTCTTCTTGCTAAGCCCATTCCGTAACATTTTTGGCATACACCATGTTTTGAATGGCATCCTAATACAGAACGTACTTCTACTCTTTCAATTCCTGCCTCTACAATTTTTTCTGCAATTGGTTCTGTAATCATAGTATTTGTGTCAACTATTAGTTCTTTAGTTTCTGGATTTATAATATCATGTAAAGCAAATCTTCCAATTAGTCTTTCTTGCAATTTTTCAATAACTTGATTTCCATCTTTAATATCATAGATAGTAATTCCTTCCTCTGTTCCACAATCTGCTTCTCTAACTATAATATCTTGTGATACGTCAACTAATCTTCTTGTTAAATATCCAGAGTCTGCTGTTCTTAATGCAGTATCTGAAAGTCCTTTTCTTGCTCCGTGTGCTGAAATAAAGTATTCTAGGGCATCTAATCCGTCTGCAAAAGATGATTTGATAGGAATTTCTACAGCTTTACCTGTTGTACTAGCCATTAGTCCTCTCATACCTGCGATTTGACGTAATTGGTTCATATTACCACGGGCTCCAGATTTAACCATCATATATATAGGGTTTAAATTATCAAAATTATCTTCCATTGCTTTACTTACATCATTTGTTGCTTCTTCCCAAACTTTTATAACTGCATTATATCTCTCGTCTTCTGTTATCAATCCTCTTGCATATTGTTTACGTATTGTTTCTACTTGTTTGTCTGCATCTTCAAGTATGCCTTTCTTTGCTGCTGGTACTTCTACATCACTCATAGAGAATGTAATTCCTGCTAGTGTTGAATATTTGAAGCCTAATGCTTTTATATAATCAATAACTTCTGCAGATTCTGTTAATCCATGTAATCTAATTACTCTTTCAATGATTGTTCCCATTGATTTTTTAACAACTGGGAAGTTAATTTCATATTGGAATGGATCTTCTTCTCTATTTATAAAGCCTAAATCTTGTGGAATTCCTTGATTGAAGATAATTCTTCCTATACTTGTTTCTATTTTTTGATATTTCATTTCTCCATCAATTTCTTTACCTATTCTGACAAATATTTTTGCATGAATTCCAACATCATTATTTTCAAATGCCATAATAGCTTCATCTGGGTCTCTATAATATGAGCCTTCTCCTTTTTCCCCATCTATAATCATTGTTAAGTAATAACTTCCTAAAATCATATCTAGTCTTGGAACGGCTACTGGCTTTCCATCTTGTGGTTTTAATAGGTTGTTTGTTGATAACATTAAATATCTTGCTTCTGCTTGTGCTTCTGGAGATAATGGTAAATGTATTGCCATTTGATCACCATCAAAGTCAGCATTGAATGCTTCACAAACAAGTGGGTGAAGTTTTATTGCTCTACCTTCTACTAAAACTGGTTCAAATGCTTGAATTCCTAATCTATGAAGTGTTGGTGCACGGTTTAACATAACAGGATGGTCTTTTATTACTTCCTCTAATATTCCCCAAACTTCTGGGTTTAGTCTTTCTACCATTCTTTTTGCATTTTTAATATTTTGAGCTAATCCTCTTCCCACTAGTTCCTTCATAACAAATGGCTTGAATAATTCAATTGCCATCTCTTTTGGAAGTCCACATTGATAAATTTTTAGTTCTGGTCCTACAACAATAACTGAACGTCCAGAATAGTCAACACGTTTTCCAAGTAAGTTTTGACGGAAACGTCCTTGTTTTCCTTTTAACATATCTGATAATGATTTTAATGGTCTATTTCCTGCTCCTGTTACTGGTCTTCCACGTCTTCCATTATCAATTAGTGCATCTACTGATTCTTGTAACATACGTTTTTCATTGCGTACAATGATTTCTGGTGCACCTAATTCTAGTAATCTTTTTAATCTATTATTTCTGTTTATAACTCTACGATATAGATCATTTAAGTCAGATGTTGCAAAACGTCCACCATCTAGTTGTACCATTGGTCTTAATTCTGGTGGAATTACAGGTACAACTCCCATAACCATCCATTCTGGGCGATTTCCAGAAATTCTAAATGATTCTACTGTATCTAATCTTTTTATAAGCTTTGACTTTCTTTGTTCACTTGATTTTTCAATTTCTTTTTTAATAGAAGCTGATAATTTATCTAAATCAATTTCTTGTAATAATGTTCTAATAGCTTCTGCTCCCATTTCTGCTTTAAAGCTATCTTTACCATATTTCTCTTGTGCCTCGTGATATTCTTTTTCATTTAACACTTGACATTTAGCTAGTCCTGTGTTTCCTTTATCTGTAACAATATATGATGCAAAATATATTACTTTTTCTAAGTTTCTTGGTGAAATATCTAACATAGTTGCTATTCTACTTGGAATTCCTTTGAAATACCAAATATGTGCTACTGGTGCTGCTAATTCAATATGTCCCATTCTTTCACGTCTTACTTTAGATTTTGTAACTTCTACACCACATCTGTCACATACAATTCCTTTATATCTTACTCTTTTATATTTACCACAATGACATTCCCAGTCTTTTGTTGGTCCAAAAATTCTCTCACAAAATAGACCATCTTTTTCTGGTTTTAATGTTCTGTAGTTTATAGTCTCAGGTTTTTTTACTTCTCCTCTTGACCATTCTCTTATTTGTTCGTCTGAGGCAATTCCTATTTTTAATTTGTTAAAAATCTCTAACTCGTCCACTCTTTTTCCCCCTTATATATTTTTGGGTAATTTTAAAACAGTTCAAAAGGACTATCCATCGCGAGTGACAATTCTATTTTGTCGCCTTTTGACTTTTTAAAATTTATTTAATTATTCTATAATATCATTATCATTATCAAGATTATCGTCTGCTAGGTCAGAATCAAAAATTTCTTCGTCTTCTTCATCATCTAGTCCATCAAAAAGTTCGTCATCATCTTCTAGCATCATGTCTTCATCCTCCAATGTTTCGTCTATAAAGCTATCTTCAAGGTCTTCTCCATCTTCTGCTGCAAAATCTTCAGCTGATAACATCTTCTTTTCTTGCTCTGGGTCATATTCAATGCCATCTTCAATGTTTTCCTTTAATTCTAGTTCTTTGTTATCTTCTGAATATAGACGTACATCTAATCCTAAAGATTGTAATTCTTTTACTAATACTTTAAAGCTTTCTGGAACACCTGGTTCTGGTATATTTTCTCCTTTTACTATTGCTTCATATGTTTTAACTCTTCCGACAATATCGTCAGATTTTACTGTTAACATTTCTTGTAATGTATATGCTGCACCATATGCTTCTAGTGCCCAAACTTCCATTTCTCCAAAACGTTGTCCACCAAATTGTGCTTTTCCTCCTAGTGGCTGTTGTGTTACTAATGAATATGGTCCTGTTGAACGTGCATGAATTTTGTCATCTACTAAGTGGTGTAGTTTTAACATATACATAACACCTACAGTTACTGGTTTTGCAAATGGATCTCCTGTACGTCCATCATATAATATTGATTTTCCATCTGCACTCATTCCTGCTTCTTTTAGTATTTCTTCAACATCTTTCTGTGTTGCACCATCAAATACTGGTGTTGAAACATGCCATCCTAATGCTTTTGCTGCTCCTCCTAAATGTACCTCTAAGATTTGCCCTAAGTTCATACGAGATGGAACACCAAGAGGGTTTAATAAGATATCAATTGGAGTACCATCTGGTAAAAATGGCATATCTTCTTCTGGTAATACTCTTGAAATAACACCTTTGTTTCCGTGACGTCCTGCCATTTTATCTCCAACAGAGATTTTTCTCTTTGTTGCAATATAGCATCTAATTATTTGGTTAACTCCTGGTCCTAATTCGTCTGAATTTTCTCTTGTAAATATTCTTACATCTACAATTGTTCCAGCTTCACCATGTGGTACACGCAAAGAAGTATCTCTTACTTCTCTTGCTTTTTCACCAAATATTGCTCTTAATAGTCTTTCCTCTGCAGTTAGTTCTGTTTCTCCTTTTGGTGTTACTTTACCAACTAATATATCTCCTGGTCTTACTTCTGCACCAATTCTAATAATTCCATTCTCGTCAAGGTCTTTTAATACGTCATCTCCAACATTTGGTATATCTCTTGTAATTTCTTCTGGTCCTAATTTTGTATCACGACATTCACAATCATATTCTTCTATATGAATAGATGTGAATACATCTTCTTTTACTAGTCTTTCATTTAATAAAATAGCATCTTCGTAGTTATATCCTTCCCAAGTAGAGAATGCAACTAATACATTCTTTCCTAGTGACATTTCACCGTCTTTAGTAGCAGGTCCATCTGCAATGGCATCTCCTTTTTTAACTATTTCACCTTTCTTTACAATTGGTTTTTGGTTAATACAAGTTCCACCATTTGTTCTCTTAAATTTACGCAATTTATGTACTACAGTTTTTCCATTTTGATATTTTACTGTAATTGCATCTCCTGTTACTTTTTCAATAACACCATCGTCTTCTGCTAATACTAATATTCCAGAGTCTTTTGCTGCTCTATATTCAATACCTGTTGCAACTATTGGTCTTTCTGTTATCATTAGAGGTACTGCTTGACGTTGCATATTTGCACCCATTAGAGACCTTTTTGCATCATCATGCTCTAAGAATGGTATCATTGCTGCTGCTATAGATACTAATTGTTTTGGTGAAACATCAATATATTGTACTTGGTCTTTATCTACTTCAATAATATCATTTTTATAACGTACTCTAATTCTGTCATTTATGAATTGTCCTTTAGAGTCCATTGGTTCTGATGCTTGTGCAATAATATAGTTATCCTCAACATCTGCACTCATATATTCTACAATATCAGTTGCTCTATGTGTTTTTGGGTCTATTTTTCTATATGGTGTTTCTATAAATCCATATTCATTTATATTTGCAAATGAAGAAAGTGCTGATATTAGTCCTATGTTTGGTCCTTCTGGTGATTCTATTGGGCATAGTCTTCCATAGTGTGTATAGTGAACATCACGAACTTCAAATCCTGCTCTTTCTCTTGTTAATCCACCAGGTCCCAATGCAGAAATTCTTCTCTTATGTGTTAATTCTGAAAGTGGATTTGTTTGGTCCATAAATTGTGATAATTGTGAACTTCCAAAGAATTCTCTAATTGCAGATGTTATTGGTTTTGTATTTATCAATGTTTGAGGTGTTACAACATCTAAGTCTTGAATTGTCATTCTTTCACGAACAACTCTTTCTAGCCTTGCTAATCCTATTCTAAATTGATTTTGTAAAAGTTCACCTACACAACGAATTCTACGGTTTGCTAAGTGGTCAATATCATCTGGTTTTCCAATTCCATTTGCTAAGTTTAATAAATAGTTTATTGATGCAATCATATCATCAACTGTAATATGTTTTGGTACTAATTCGTCATATCTTTCTTTCATCATTTTTACTAAATCTTTTTTATCTGTATGGTCAATTATATCTTTTAACACTTCATAATGTACATCTTCTTTAAAGTGTAAACTGCTCAAGTCTACTGTTGGTAATACTTTGTATGGGTTTACAGTTCCGTTTCCGATTATCCTAACTGTTTTTTCACCTATTAAAACGTCAACAATATTTATGCCTGAATTTTGAATATTTTGAGCCACTTCTTCAGATATTATTTCTCCTGCTTGAACAAATACTTCTCCTGTTTCATTATCTACAACATCTTTTGCTGATATTTTTCCTTTTATTCTTCCTGCTAGTCCTAATTTTTGGTTAAATTTATATCTTCCTACTTTTGCTAAATCATATCTTCTTCCATCATAAAATAAACCATTAAATAAACTTTTAGCGGCTTCGACTGTTGGTAATTCTCCTGGTCTTAGCTTTTTATAGATTTCAATTAAGGCATCTTCTTGATTTTTAATTGGGTCTTTTGCAATTGTTGCTGTTATCATTTCTTCTTCACCAAATAATTCTCTAATTTGGTCATCACTTATTACACCAATAGCTCTTAATAATGTAGTTACTGGTACTTTTCTTGTACGGTCAACACGAACCCAGAAAATATCATTTCCATCTGTTTCATATTCTAGCCAAGCTCCTCTTAGTGGCATAACTGTAGATGTGTATGTTTTCTTTCCTGTTTTTGTGTCAAATATTTCATCATAGTAACATCCTGGTGAACGTACTAATTGGCTAACAACAACTCTTTCTGCTCCATTGATAATAAATGTTCCACTATCTGTCATTAGTGGGAAATCTCCTAAATAGATTTCTTGTTCTTTTATTTCTCCTGTTTCACGATTGATTAGTCTAACTTTTACATGTAACCTACTAGAGTATGTTGTGTCTCTTTCTTTTGCCTCTTCTAATGAATATTTGGTTTTGTCTTCCATATAATAGT